>NZ_CP087140.1:0-201926 GCF_045160025.1 Spirosoma sp. KNUC1025 | reverse complement strand
TAATGATTCAGGTATCCGATAACGGCACTGGTATTGCTGAATCGGCGAAGGGCAAAATATTCCAGCCCTTTTTCACCACCAAACCCACGGGGGAAGGGACAGGTTTAGGCTTATCGCTCTCCTATGATATTGTGACCAAAGGACACGGGGGCACGCTCACTTTAGAAAGCCAGGAAGGTCAGGGTACTCATTTTCTCATGCAATTACCTGACATTAGGTAATCGAATGAGCCAGGTAAAGTTAGTTTCAAAAAATGCCCCAATTTAGGAGACGAAATCCTAATTTGTCTCAGGTGGGAGCGTTTCAGTAGACGATGAAGTTCTGAGTTGCTGAGCTTAGTGCGGCCCTAACAGCGTCTACTATTGACGGCCTGATTACGCCACCCGTTAATACCGTATCCCCAATAACTTGGCGACCCAACCCAGCGCTTTGATGGCCCCATCGGGCGGACTTTTAGCAATAATTTCCGCTCGATAGTTATTCATCAGTACACTCATATATAGCATCGTTCGTAGATTCATCCGAAAACGGTTTCGACCCTGGTCGGTAAGCGTATCGAGTACTGTACAGACATCCTCAAAATAGTTCTCCATCTTCAAGGCTGGCTGATGGGTGTTCAAAACACGTACCAGCTTATCGGTCGGGTTACGGAAACAGTGTGTGACCCCCTTGGGAACCGAGAGTTGATCCCCCGCTCTGGCGGCAATCCATCGATCACGGATATAGAATTCCATTTCACCCTCCAGCACCTCATAGGTTTCTATGGCATCGGGGTGGACATGCACTAAGGGGTCCTTCATATTACAACCTGGCAGCAACTCCCAGTGGAGATCTAAAGATCTGCCCAAGGTATCGGCACTGGCTTGTAAGACGGTAAACTTCATCCCGACGGGAGTCATATCCAAGATTTGCCCTTTGGTTGCCATGCTGATGATCAATGGTTTAGCTAGGCAAACATAAGCAATGAGTGGCTAGAAAGCCAGTTGCTTCCACCTCGTCAATAATCGTGTAAGGTACTGCTAGCTTAACATCTCTTAAACGCCCCATTAATGACGCATAGTCATGGCGACTGTTGCTTCGTCTCAGATAGGAGGGGTTTGTGAGATTAAACTTGTTCCTTTTTGAGCCAAATGTTACTTAACTTTCTGTCGAGTAAAAGGTAGCAAGTCCAATTAACCTCTGCCCAACCGGTTCGCAGTAGCAACCTCGACGCTTCTTCGGTAAATTCCAACGGTTCATGCCATTTTTATTGTCATCAGGTTTTATCCACCCCAATTTTAGTGGAAATAAACGGCGAAAAATCAACGCCTACGGTGATTGGGAATACGGATGAAACGCATTGTTAGATGGCTTGGCATTGGCTTCGGTGCCATTACCGGTTTAGGCATTCTACTCGCCGGAATAGTTTATGGGGTGAGCAACTACCGGCTCCACCAGGTCCATACGTTTATAGACACCCCCCGGCTCACCTTTTCTACCGACAGCATTACCCTGGCGCGGGGGGCGCATATTGCCAACTCTTATGGCAACTGTACCTATTGCCACGGCGATGATCTGGGAGGGCGGCTATACCCCTACGGTGGTCCCATGATAGTCGCATCAGCTTCTAATCTGACCCGTGGGCGGGGGGGCGTGAGCGCTGCGTTTACAGATGAAGACTGGATACGATCCATTCGGCATGGAATTCATAAAGACGGCACCTCTATGATCCTGATGCCCAGCGAAGTCTTCGTAAAGTTGACGAAAGGGGATCTAAGTGCCTTAGTTTCTTACCTGAAACAACTCCCGCCGGTAGATCGCCAATTGCCCCAAAGCAACCTTCTACCGTTAGGACGCGCCTTACTGACGGCTGGAAAATTTAAAATTCTTGTCGCCGAAAAAACGCCGGACTTGCCCTTGACTGAAGACATTTCACCGCAGGACACACTGGCTTACGGGCGTTATCTAGCCGACATCAGCGGTTGTCTGGGCTGTCATGGAAAAACGCTGGCGGGCGGTGAACGGCACGGCCCGCCGGGAACACCCCTAACGCCGAACTTAACTCCTGCTGGTCGAGTGCATACCTGGTCGGAGACGCAGTTTCGTCATGTTTTACGGACTGGTCAGCGGCCCGACGGTACAATTCTTGACACGAGCATGCCCTGGCAAACTGCAGGCCAGATGAGCGATTCGGAACTGCACGCCATCTGGCAATACCTGCGGAGCGTACCCCCGCTCCCGTATGGAAGCCGTTAGGTCAATTCACTAAATAAATGGCCGTCTGGTGTGCAGTTGGTGCGTCGCTCAGGGTAGGATTTGCGAACTAGTCGGATTAAGCCACCAATCGTACGCCCGGTTTTAGTCAAATTCAAAACCCTGACACCTGGTTAGGATTTTGCCATACCTTATGATCATAGAGCCAGGGCTCAGGTATTTGTTCCGCGCAATCCAGAATTACACTGACCTCACCCCCGTCTCTGGTAGGAGCGTATTTTGAGAATACAAAATTTGTGGGTGTTCTGTATGTATTCAGGTGTCAGATGAAGTTGTGTTTAATGGGCGACTGGTTATTTTTTGGATTGATTTCGTATAGTAATGGGGTTTCCCGCCTGCGCGCCTTCATTCACAACCACATTTTCCACGGCCTCCACCAGCCAGACACCACCGCGTTTAATAAAAACAAACGTATCCAAGGCATCATTGTCGCCGGCCTTCGACCCGTCGGGGGCAATGTAGGCCTTCATTACGTGCATTAGCACATGAGCAATCGCCACGTCGGGGGTAACGAAGCGAATCGATACAGCCCGCTTCGCTAAAGGGATGTCGCCAAAACTGATCTTATGAAAGACCTGGTGGGCATACTGGATGTCGGCTCGACCCTTCCAATGCATCCCCACAATAGTGACAAAATCACAAGCCGGAGCAATATAGTTTTTCATGTCACTAAAATCATGATGGTTCCAACTAGTGAAGAAGGCATCCACCTGGCGTTTAATGGCTTGTTGATCGCCTTTCTTTTTTGATCCAAGTCCGTTAATCCGGTTGCTTTGGGCTGGCCATAGATGGGTGTAAACAGCAGGAGCAGGAGCGCCCCATACAGGAATGTTTTCATAGTAGATCGCGGTTTAATGAGCACAAACCTACGGGCTAGTAGCGGTCAACAGAGGTACAAAAACGACATTGTTGTCCCTAAAAATTGTGAGACGTGTATGGCCGGACTATCGACTGGGTTTCTTCTTGTAAGAGCAGGGTTGGGGTAGACCCCGCAAACTCGGTAAAGTCCCGACGCATGTGGGAAAGATCATAGTAGCCACAACTAATAGCTACCTCCAGCCAGTCTATTTCAGGCTGCTGTTATTTTAAGCGAACGGCCTTGCTAAATCGCACCTGGCGAGTAAACGTTTTGGGACTTAGCCCCAATCGTTCGTAGAATTTACGCTCCAATTGTCGGGGGCTTAAGCAGGCCTGACTGGCCAGAAAGTCCAACGATATGGGACGAGTTGGCTATTCCAAAAGGCGGAATGCGTCATCAATAGAGTGCTTCTGGACCTGTTTTTACCCCAATCTGCGGATCAAAAACGCTTCGACAGTCTGCTGCATCTGACTTTAGTTGGTCGTCTCTCGCAGTTGTTGATCGACTTGCCGAATCTGGGCGTTCCAAAGTAGGGAAGCATCTAGTTCCTGATCCAGCAACTCACTCATCGGTATACCCAATAACCGGTGTAGGCCACCGGGTTGAAAGAACGTGGCCACGATTAACAGGTCTCGCCCCATCGTCAGGTCAACCCGCGACACCTGTGGTCCGACAATCAGGCCACTAGGCGAGGTAGTTGTCTGACGGGTTCCGTAATGAAAGACCTCAATGGGATCACGGGGATAGAAAGACAGGTTTTGTACGGCGTGGGGCGGAAACGGATGGCTTGGCAAGGGTAAGCCTGCGGGCGTCTGGGCGTGAACAATCTGATAGCCTTTTATAAAGCCGGCCAGATGGGGTTTAGGCGGATAGAACGGAATGAACATCGTCCGATAGGTGGTTGAAAAGCAGTCCTTTCTCGAATGTATTCCTCTGAAATAGCTTGACACTAACCGTGTAAAGTTATGATCGAGAACAAATTGGCTCGAAGCCAGCAAAAGTACAAAACCGCCTTATTTCGACGGCGAATTATTGAGCGCCTACGCTTACAGATGGTCACTGAACAGCAGGTCTTGACCGAATTTGGCATTTCCCGTACCTTACTCAATCAATGGAATCGAACCTACCAACGCTATCAACTTGTGTGGTGGTTTAAGCCCGCCCGCTTTCCCCGTTTTGTCATGAAAAAGCCCATCACTGATGAAGTCCAAGCGCTCAAACAAAAACTAGCTGATACCGAAGCGGCTTTGAAACAAGAGCGGTTAAAGAATCAGGCCTTAACGACTGTTATTGAGCTGGCCGAGCAGCAGTTCAACTTGCCAATTCGAAAAAAGTCTGGTTCCAAACAGTGAGTTATCTGCATCTGCACCATCCATTGGTGAGTATGCAGACGCTCTGCGGGCTGTTTGGGAAGAGCCGCCAGGCTTGGTATGATGACCGGGGCGCCGGAGCGACAGAAACGAAAGGATAAGGGAGATCTTCAAGGAGCGATATTGCTGGCTGAAGTCCGTCGGTTACGAGTGAACCTGCCGTCGGTTGGTACTGAAATATTGCATCATCAATTGGCGGACTTTCGTCAGCAGCATGGGATTAAAATTGGGCGAGATAAATTTAATAAGTTCTTGAAAAAGAACGCATTACTGGTCAGGCGAAAAACACGGCGGGCAAGAACTACTTGGTCCGATCATCCCTTCCGAAAATATCCAAATCTGACAAAGGGGAAAAAAATAGTGGCGCCGAATCGATTGTGGGTCAGCGATATTACTTATGTGCCGCTCCATTATGGGTTCGCTTATCTGAGCTTGATTACGGATGCCTACTCTCGAAAGATTGTGGGCTGGAAGCTCCATCGTTCCTTAGAAATGGAGGGGCCGTTGGCTGCTCTAAAAATGGCCTTGAATGCCAATAAAGTTAGTAACGATCTCATCCATCACTCGGATCGGGGCGTTCAATATTGCTGTCGTGAGTATACCGGTCTATTACGCAAAGCCAAGATTGCCATTAGTATGACTGAGCAGGGCGACCCTTATGAGAATGCTTTAGCCGAGCGAATGAATCGAACGATTAAAGAGGAGATGCTGCTGAATCGGAGCTTTGTCAATTACGAAGCCGCTCAGGAGGCAATCCGACGAGCCATTGATAACTACAATCGGTTGCGACCGCACCGTAGTTGCAATTATTACACCCCTCAACAAGCCCATCAGATGCAGGGTGAGTTAACAAAAAAATGGCGAGTTCGAAAGCGCCCCCAGTCGGAAAAAGTACAGCCTGAGGAAACGAAGGTTGTCGCTTAAAATGAGTGTAAAATCTGTCAAGTAAAACTAGGGAAATACAAAACTTGGAAAAGTAACAATATTAGTTGGGTCCTATGATCACATTCAATAGCCCTTCATTTTAACTACTTCACCAATGGGGAAGGATAGTCGATAATCGTTTACCATGCTTCTATTTTGCGTAAGAGCTATTATGCATGTTAACTCCTCTCCTATTCATTTTGCACTTTTCACATAGTGATTAAACATTGCCAGAAAAACGCCGTAAGTAGGCAAATGGTACTTTTCAAAGTAGCTACTCAATGAAGGAGACCATTAATAGTTTCAGACAAACCTGAATTATGACCAATTTAAGGAGTCGTTACTAGCAGATGAAACCTATCAAAATAACTGTAGATACTAGGCATTGGCAACCCCTAAATTCAGTAACTTCAACTCTCACAACCTGCTTTCTGAATCCAAAATAGATTTCTCAATGTTCACGTCCCTGACGTGAGATAGACACTATTGTATCATGAAGTTAGGTTACGCCCAAGTCTCTACACAAGATCAAAACCTGGCACTTCAGCTAGATGCCCTCAAAGCAGCAGGCTGCTTAAAAATCTTTCAGGAGAAAGCCAGTGGTAGTAAAATTGAACGGCCGGAACTAAACAGACTATTAGAAATCATCCGGCAAGGTGACACCCTGGTAATTTGGAAGCTGGATCGACTGGGCCGTTCCTTAAATCACCTAATCGAGATTGTGACTCAGTTAGAAGAGCAACATGTTGGCTTAGTCAGTCTGAACGACCCGATCGACACCACTACAGCTCAGGGCCGGCTCGTTTTTCGTATTTTCGCTAGCTTAGCCGAGTTTGAACGGGAGGTGATTCGTGAAAGGACACTAGCCGGTTTAGCCTCCGCCCGGCGCCGGGGTAAACTCTTGGGGCGTCGTAAAGGGCTTTCCAAGGCGGCTGAGCAGAAAGCCCGCATTGGGGAAAGCCTTTACAAAGAAGCCAAGTACTCGGTGGAACAAATCGCCCGTGAATTACACATCTCTAAAACTACCTTGTACAAATACCTCCGCCAGCGAGGAGTTGAAATTGGAGCTGTAGTGCAGAGCCCTATTGGTTCAACTTAGACAAAAATTACTTATTTGTCATTTAACATTTATTAAACGAGGGTTTAACTAAGGTTACGCTTATCGGGTCTAAAGTAATCTACTGGCGATAGGGTGTAACTATTTTATTGCGACATCATGGCCCATTATGCAAAATTGGGTAGTGTCTCAGTTTGAGTTTCTTCTGAGCCACCAGTGACGTAGAGAGATGAGTGCCCAAACTGCTCCAAAAACGCCAAACCACCAATTGCCATCCAAAAACTCGTAGATAGAAACCAGGATAGAGGACAAGCCAAACCCAAGCACCCACCACTTTGAAAGCCTACTCATGATGCCTTACAGTTAATCGGTTAGTTCAACAATCTCGCGGATTTCCATTGGTCATTTCGCTAGTCCCGCTTCCATCGCTGGCGTAATGCGAAGTGTCTTATGCACTAATATACGAAGTGTAAGGCAATCGCGTGGCAGTGGTTTTACCGCTTTTTGCTGAATGCGTTGGTCAGTCTGGTAAAGCGTCTCCTATGCATACGCATCGTCAGGTTCTGACGATCCACATACGATATGGATATATACTTTTCGTCAGGACTACCCGTAATCACTTTCTTAATAGTTCCCCCACATTCCGCCGGAGAATAGCGTTTCCAAACTGAGACACTACCCGAAATTGGACACGCATGAATGGGCAATAAAACTCAGTCAAGATTAGCGGGTGAAATGCTCAACGGCTCCTGAATACGCAGTTGGGGGTAAGCCGTTTTACAAATAGCCCGAAACGTTTTCTCTTTTTCTTCTGGTGAGTCAACGCCAAATAGTATGCGAGCGAACTCGGCTGTGGGTACACCTGCCTGGTTGACGAGTTGAGCTTTGAACAAGAGTGCGGCCATGGATGATGGAGAGGGTTACCGAAATATAGCCGAAAAACTTGGTTGCTATAAAAAAAGACAGTCCTCTCAGCGTAATTACGAGCTTGTAACATTTTCACAACGCACGTTGTGAAAATGTTACAAACACCTATTTTTGTTTATCTCTGGCTGAAGAGCATTTAAAGCAAGCCAAATTTTATTTGGAAAGGGAAGAAAAGTAGTGTTTTCGATCCCCTTTTCAACCCTAACCTATATACGTCTTAACACTCGATGAAATATGTTCCTTACTACCGCGTTTCCACCGCTAGCCAAGGCAAGAGTGGATTAGGGCTATCGGCCCAACAGGACATTGTCCAACGCTTCCTTAAAGTGGGCGATGAACTGCTCGATGAATTTATTGAAGTCGAGTCAGGAAAACGAGCCGATCGGCCCCAACTGGCTGCGGCTATTGCCCATGCTAAACAAAACAAAGCGCGACTGCTCATTGCCAAGTTAGACCGGCTCAGCCGGAATGTGTCATTTATCTTTTCGTTGCGTAATTCCGAAGTCGACTTTGTGGCCTGTGACATTCCCGATGCCAACACCCTTACCGTAGGCATTATGGCCGTGTTAGCTCAGCATGAACGGGAGCTAATCGGCGAACGCACCCGAGCGGCCCTAATCGCAAAGAAAGCTCGGGGCTATAAACTAGGCATGCCAAACATTACTCCTGAAGTAACAAGTCGAGGGTTAGCAGTCCGTCAACAAAATGCTCAGATGAATTTAGCCAATCGGCAAGCAGCTGAATTGATTCGTCTTTACCGGAAAGAAGGGTTGACTTACCGGGCCATTGCCGAACGTTTAAATCAAATGGGCTATCGTACCCGGCGAGGTCAAGAGTTTTTAGCCATGAGTGTGAAGAGACTTGATGATAAGCTATAGAGTATAAATATCCCTATTTAGCCAAAATATAAGCTTTTATAATGTAATTAAATGCCTCCACTAAATAGCTATTTCTGATAGCATCCAGTTTTTTTGTTAATTCAGCTAAATGTTCTTTCTTTAATATTAGTTTTTTTATTGCTATAGCATATAAAAACTCTATTAAAGCTTCACCTTGAGGGCTTTTGTGCTCATCAATTATTTTATCTAGAATAGACTTCATATTGCTACTTAGATTTTCATCAATATGGTAAGATAACTCACTAATCTTAGCGCTCCGTAAAATGCTTGCTTGGATAATTCCATCATTATAGCGATTGAAATTTCCGGGATCTATTACATTTCTAACATATTCACTTTGTTTAAGGCAATGAGAATGTTCATCTGCATTTCTTAAATTATTCAAAACTGAAGAGATTGTAAAATAAACATCTGCCTGACTTACATCTGATACATAATTAGAAAAGTTAAAAAACGCAAACCCCTTTCTGAGAGTTAGTTGCTCATCAGAAGTGTTAGGGTAGAATAAATTATTAGCTAAACCTCTAGCCTGGTTACCTTGACTATCATTTATCAGCTCAATTCTTTGATAAAAATATTCTTTAGCCAAAGGCATATTTTTATCCTCAATAAAATAAGTTATATCAGCTAAAAAATCTTTTTCATTTACCCAACTCGTGTTTTTTGAGTCTTTTGTCATGAAAAAACTTTCTACCTCAATGAATGAATTAGTTTCCTTTCCATAAAAACCCTGTTTTAAATTACTTTTAAGAAAGTTTAAATAGTCAACATTTTCAGACCTGGTTAAGCCAATAAAATAAATTAATCTTAATTTCTCGAAGGGTCGCAATGTTCTACTTAGATACAATAAATTTTTACCATTTGAAATACAAGAGCCAATTATAACAGCTGCTCCTTCTAAGCCTTCATCCTTAATATCATATAGAACATCATCAAATCTTACAATTTGAGGCAATTTATTTGATCTATAATTTTGTTTTATTTGATTCAAAATAATTTCCCCTAATTTATCAGAGCCTTCATCTGGTAGAGTTATTAAATATCTAGTATTACTTGGTATATATTGATTGATGTAGTCATATAACTTCTTTTTGTAATCCGAATAAGTTCTATGGGCCGTCGAACTTTGAATAGCGCTCAAAACATAATGCATATCAAAGTATACCTCATACTTATTTGTAATTTGTGAATTTTCTTTATAATTAACTTTTAGGACATTAGAATTTCCATTACTCGATTTAAATTGATTAACAAAGTTTGATAGCTTTTTCGGGGCATCAGTAACATTTATAGTTACTCTATTTATTTTAGGTTTTTCGAGTAAAAAGATATCACCTTTTATTTCAACTGGATAAGATCCCTCTTTACAATATATACAATCCGTACTACTATACGTATTGTACAAATCAAATCCAGATGTATTTGATTTGTTATTTGTTAAATTACAAATAATATGTGAATGATGCTTTTTGTAATTTCTATCTGTTCCTAAATAGTAAAGTATAACTATATTTGAAGTATTAATACTCTCATCATGTTGAATTAGCTCATTAATTATATTTCCTGATGTTGAAGCCGAAATTAGTATCAGCGAATTATTGAAAAAACGCACTGTTTTAGAGAAAAGCCCTTCGTACGAAGAAAAACTCTGAACGGGTATTGATTTAAAGCTATCGCCTATGAGCTTTTTTTTCAGATCCAATAGTGCAAAAGCTAAAGTGTTTATTGAAGACGTATCACAAAAGATCTGTTTATGTTCTTCGTTCCTCAATCTAGGAAGAAGGCAAAAAGCTATAAAGTAAATTTCCGAACTATGAAGCAATATGTTTCCAGTTCTTAAAAATTTATTGCAGTGCTTGCCTGAAGGGAATACAAAATGATGCGCTCCTCCTGTGGCTTCAATCAACCCCCCCTTAATTTAAATATATTTATTAAACCTTGATTTATTAGTTTATTTAATGTACTTTCTTCAAAAAAATCAGTTTTATTTCTGCACTGTAGTTTTCCATCTTGGTTGAAAGTAAATAGAAAAACACTTTGTGCTAAATGATCTGATTGTAGTTTCGGAATATCCTTGAAGGTTTCTAATTGTTTTTCAACGAATACTTCATTTAACCGCGGAAAGTTAAACTCACCACCAATGACAAATATTTCATCTGTCTGATAATTTGATTCGTAAAATTGCTTTATTTCAAACTGAAGATTAGCCTCTTCAATATTGTCTCTATCACAAAACAGAATTGTAACTGAGCACAATATTTGCTCATTATATGTATTATCTTTTTCGTACGTGGCTGGGTATATGTAGAAATTAGGCATGTGTGGTATTTGAAATTGGATAAACAAGTGTTATTACACTCCCTTTCACAGATTTCAAGCTTGAAAAATCGACTGAAGAATTTGTAAACCAATCATTCAAGGTTATTTCTTCATAATTATCATTTTCTATATATCTATCTTGAATAAAATTTCTAAAAATAGATACATTACTCGTTCTAAGCCATAAAAATCCTTTATTGTCAAGAATTTTCATTATTCTATCTAACCCTTTCCCTTTTTTTGTTTTTTCAATTCCTACCGCAGAAGTATTATTTTTCAATAAACATTGCTTAATTATATTAACTTGATCATATTCATTTACATAATTTAATATTTCTGGTTTGAATTTTTGAACAAATCCAACTCCTGAATCATATACTGATAGCTCAATAAAATATAGCTCATCAAGATCACTAGTTAAAAAATTATTTGAGGAAAAGAAATCTTTTAATCCTGCATGCTTTTCATAACCATTTAAATATGTATTTCTACGCTTCTTATGAAATTTTAGGTATAAGCCTCTAGTATTAGGATTTATTGGTTTATTAAATCTATCAGTCCTTGCCCAGTCATTTGTATTTTTCATTAATTCATATATAATGCCAATTATATCCGTGTATATTGGCCGTATATTATTCATAGTAAGTTCTCTGTTAAATATGAGAACTTTTTTAACGGCTCTATCAATTGCATAGCTAAATTGAATTTCATCATTGATAAAAGAATCATCAATATAAAATGCGTTTAAAAGTCCCTTTTTTATCGATAAATGATCAAAGCACACCAATGAAACCTTTGGGCCTCCACCTGGTAATTGTTTTTTCATTATTTGATGTTGCTCATCATTAAGTTCTCTTAAATATGGTTTTAAATCGTTATTATTTCTGTCTACAATAATTTTTTGCCAACAATATACTATCGCTGGAAAGAAAAAATCTAGTTTATATATTTCACCTAATTCATCCTTATCGATAATATCAATAACTAATTTGCTGGTAACGCTTTTAGAATACCACGTACAAATAAATTGAATTATAGCGGGAACCAACCCAAAGTCGATTTGAGAAGTACCTTTCGAAATTATTATGTCAATATCAGGGTCATTTGTTAGCACGTTATAGGCTTCCTCTATACGGCTAATATTAAATTTTGAATCTATCCTGATCATAATTCTTCACTTTATGTTTTTGCAAAGATTATTATGTTCTCTTTCATTATGGATTTAGATCACAAACACTAGTGTCCACGATAATACTTGATGAGTGGTGGATATTTACTGTCATCTGGAGTCATATGACGAGTTGCAACAGATAAGTTTAGTGACTTTTCTGGTTCACAATACTCTTTGTCGATAAAAATAAACTGAGTTTGATCAAGATCATTGGCTGCTAGATCATAAACTAAGTTGTGGAACTGTTGAAAGACCTCAGCGTTCTCTCTCTCGCTTATATTTTTCATCGGAGAATCAATAATCAGAAAAGTAGGCAGAGATGCGTCCGTCTCGATGGCTAGACGGTGAATTGCTAATGCATAACAACATTTGAAAAGTACCTTTTTACCTCCACTACTTAAATTACTGAAAGAGGTTACGGCAACATCTTCACCACCTTCAGGGGCTACCAAAGGCAAAAAAGTTGAGGTTGAAACTTGAACTTTGTCCTCGATCCGGATTCCTGGTACACCGGCTTTAATAAGGTATTCTAGAAAATACCGTTCCAGCTTTCTAATGTTCTGAACATCTTTTTCAGCGGCAACACGGGCTTCTTTTAGCTGCTCACGAATATTTCTTTCCTTAATTTCCAATTGATCAGCCCGAGCCAGTTGTTCATCCACACGCTTGAAGAGTTGAAGCGATCGGGTTAGTTCCTTTATTCTCTGTTCAATTTCTATACTGCGACGTTCGTATTCAAGTACTGTTGCCAAGTAAGCAGAGTCATAACGCTGCATTTCATCAGTAATTTTTCGATCTGTTAAACGTTTGGCGGCTATCTGTTCATCGTAGTAGGTATATAGACGACGCACCTGCTGCTCATAGTTTCCAATGATTTCGGACAGTTCACTAATTCTCGAGTCGGCGTCCTTTTGAATCAGCGATGCATCCATTTTGCTGGATTCTGCTGACGGCTCTACTTGATTACATACTGGACAGATGTCTACTGGTCGGGCGGGAAGCGTTTGCGTACACCTTGGACAGGATTCAAACTGGACATTACTTAATACATAACGGGCTGATAGTCCTCGTTGATACTTTATTTTTAACGACTTGATCTCGTTTAAATGAGTAGTGTTGTCGTCGATGAGCTTGTTAACTGCTTCGATAGCCTCTTTTGTCTCCTCAACTTCTTTTGATAGCTGTCTGGCTTCCTCTTTCAGACTATCTACAATATGCGATACATTTGCTCGCTGAATGTCAGCGCGTAACGTTGTAATGTAGTTTTTTACATCGTTTAGATTTTTGGTTAGTAGAAGAACTTTTTCATTTATATCTTCCTTAGAAGTAACATCATTATTTGTCAATGTTTCTTTCAAAAGTTTAGCGCCTGAGCGTAGCACGTTTTTTGCTTCTCGTACACGTAATGATTCCGCTTCTAATTGTGCGACAGCTTCTTGATGGTAACCTAGAATAGAACGCATTACATCCCTACTCTTTAACCGTTTCTGTGTATGAGCTTCAGATTCTAAATGAAAAAAGGCACTATCAATTGTGTCTTGGTCAAGATAGCAATACCACAAGTAGTCTCTTAAGCTCAGCCGTATGAGTTCGCTATCTTCAGATAATTTACTTTTTCTGACACGGGGTGGTGTTATGCCAGCGATATAGAAAATTAAATCAGATAGGTTTTCTACGCCAGTACCTGCTAGAACTTCTCCGTCAGCCGCCCGAGCGGGTAACACAATTGAACTTTCAATACCGGGCTCACCCCATGAGACTTCGACACGGTCTGAACTACGCTGACGGTAGATGAATACAGGTTTATCATTGACCGTTAATGCTAAGCCTGCACTGACAAACTCTTGTTGGAAGGCTGGGGTAAGATCCAGCTTACCCCCCAAGCAATAATCGACCAAGCGGGCAATGCTGGATTTCCCAGCACCCATTTGTCCATAGAAATATGTTAAACGGCTAAATTCAATAACCTCGGTTGATAATTTAAAACGCAAGGTCAAGGCGCTTACAAAAAATTTCATAGTTGTATTTCATCACCCCATTTAATAGTCTTTATCTCAGGGAATACTTTATAGATAAAGTCTTTTATAGCGGTAGCTGACAGTTTATTGAAGTACTTATAGATAAGTTGACTTCGCTGGGCAATAAGCTTAAATTCCTCTTCTTGACTGAATTGGTCCGCAACGGCTTTACCCTTGTCTGTAATATTGACGTGAATAGTGTTTTTTTCTATATAGGTTTCGACTAGACCTCTAGCAGCTAATAGGCCAATCCAGCGTCGGTATCGACCATCCCAAGGTCCATACCGAAATCGGATCATCTTTGCTTCTACGTTCATCGTCTCATACTCACCCATTTGTAGTAATTCCTCGCTCTTATCGACAGCTTCCAATGCTCGTTTCAGGCAGGTTGGGTAGCGAAGTAGAAAATCAAACTTAGCTAGCTTCATAATTCCCTGCACACTATGCCGTTTCCTAGGTGTATCAAATGCCCTCAGTAATAGGAGTAGCCGGCTTAAATGAAAGTCGTCCATATTCTCAGTTGCAGCAGCAGCTTTTAGTAAGCGTAGACTCATTGCCATCATTGATTAATGTCGAACTTTTCACTCCACCACACTTTGCAGTCACTCGTCAATAGACCGGCAAAGCCAATCAATGTATCATAAGGCTCGCTAAATACATCTGATGGACGATTATCCGCAATTTTTCGGAGACGTTTATAAACGTCCATAAGCATAACTTCGCCAGTTGGTCTGTCGTCGTATTTAGCATTCAAGTACGCTTCATCGCATTCGCTTTGAACAACGCTTTCTAATTGGTCGATTAGATCCAAGAGTTTCTTGGGCGGTGCCTCAAGTAATCGTTTCTCGGTAGCTAATGTTTTGCGCTGTAAAGTGGTAACATAGTCACTCAGGCCACCATTGGTTAGCTTTTTGGCCAATTTGGTAAGGTCGCGATTGCCTGCTGCAACGACTAATGAACCTGACCCCTGCAAATATCTAAAGTGATTAGCGGTATGCTTTTTAATGATTGAACTGGCTTCTTCGATCAGGATACGTTTTCCCAATAATCGAGGGTCGATTTCAGTGCGGCTGAAATAGGAGTGTAAGTGCATGTCTGGATTATTACTCTTTAATGACGAAGCACCGAATACTTTCGAGATAAGGTCATCCGTAATGGCCGCGGTTGTTGAAATAGTGCACTTCTCACATCCTTCAACCTTCGGTACATGATTGTAGGCAATATCGGTCTCAAAACTTTGACGACCGGGACCAACGCACAAATCAACTTTTTTAAGGGTAGTAAACAAGCTTTCTGCGTCGCATTCACAATGGCTTTTTAATGCATCAAAGGCTTTAGAAAACATTACATCGATACCATCCGAACTGGCTGCATTACGTATTGCTTCTAGAAAACGACCCGGACAAGTAGCAATTTTGTCTGCCTGCTCACTATCTAAGAATTCTGTGTTGGAAACGATGCACATAGTTACTATGTCGCTCCCAAAGCGCGTATTCAGTGTAACGAATCGCTTAATCGATTTCTTTACGGAATCAGTAGTTAACTTAAGATGTCCATTTTCTGGCGTGCTGGTTTTTATTTGGTAGCAGTCAAAAAAACCATCACTCCGTTCGCAGATCAGATCTTCGTAGTGTTCGCACCACATTGAAATGTAGTTCGTTTTACGCCGAAGAGCCGAGAGCAGCAGGATTGCTCCGTACCCAAATTGGTAGCGAAAGTTACGAATGGTTTCATCTCCTGGATCTGAATCATCTCTCTGCTGTACAATACCACTCATTCAGTATGAACGTTTTTACCGGATGTAGATTTATTGACTTTTCTGTTTGGAAGCGTAGACAGGCCCCAACTTATGCCTTATCCTTACAGATATAGGCTTTAATAAATGATAATAAAAGGCAAGTTAATTAAATTGAAGGCTCTTAAATCCTGATGTTGGCTGATAATTAACAAATTCCTTTGGTGGTATCTTAGAAGTATTCTGAAATAAAGTATTATTCACCACCGAAATCCAGGCTTTCTCGTTCGATTAGCGCTTTCAGCTGGTCCTTATCGGGCAACTCAGCTAGGTATTGCGATACGAAAACTTCATTGGCCATGCCACTCGTAGCGTATTCCACTAACGCGTTATCTTTACTAGCACATAAAATAATGCCAACTGGGGGATTGTCACCAACACTCATTTCATTTGCTTTATAGTAATTGAGGTAAACGGTCATCTGACCAGCGTCGGCATGGTCAAACTCGCCGATTTTAAGATCAATTAGCACGTGACATTTTAATATCCGGTGGTAAAAAACCAAGTCGATTCGGTAATGACGATTACCGAAACTGATCCGCTTTTGCCGGGCCTCAAAACAAAACCCTCTCCCCAACTCCAGTAAGAATTCTTGCAAATTATCAATGATGGCTTTTTCGAGATCATTCTCTGTATACTCTGCTTTTTCCTGTAAGCCTAGAAACTCCAGTAGGTATGGATTTCGAATTAGATCCTCCATTCCAGTCGGTTGATTCTCCTGTATGCGAGCAATTACAGCTGCTTTATCTGTTGACAGGCTGGTACGTTCAGCGAGTAGCGTCGTAATTGCCCGGTTCAGTTCATGGACCTTCCAATTGTTTTTGAGCGCTTCGACTTCATAAAAACGGCGCAGTAATGGATTGTCCACTTTTAGCAGTTCAACAAAATGCGAGTAGGTCAGTCTATCCAACAAGAGAGATGAATCAAGCATTGGTATGTCCTGAGCAGTACTCGCAGTACTTAGTACGTCTACCTGGCGAATCATCTCGAAATCAGGTAGTTTGAATTTGGCAGACAGCGTCTGCCAAATTTGAGGATAGGTTAGATAGAACTGGCGATATTGCCGTAAGGATCGATCCGACACTCCTTTTATAGAATACTTCTGTAGTTCAGCGGATAGGCGCTTATGCAGTTGCTGGCCGTAGGCAGCGCGATCCGTACCATGTTGCTCGAACTCAACAATATAAAAGCCAAACAAGTAGTTGCGAAGAGTCAACAATTGGTCAGCTTGCCGGACAGCCTGATGGCTAAGTTGGGAATGGATTGATTCCAACTTACCAATTAATTCAGAGAATTGCATAAACGAAAAATGAATCTCAATAGAGTCGTAATAAACGAAAAAAGCGGTACAAACCGCTCATGGACTATAACTTCGAACGCAGACTCTATAACAATAGCAAAATATTAAGAATTAGAATGGATTCTGGTCAGTCAGCAAAAAGTTAACTGATAAAACCAAGCAAGTTAGAAATTGCAGAAATTACAAGCTACGCTTGAGACGTTGCTACAGCAAATTCAGGCTAACGTAAAAATCATCTTTTCCAAACACAGCTGCCTGCCACTTTAATTTATGAACGGGTGTGCCACCTATGACTAATAAAATAGGCGTTCTAACACCATATAGGCCTTGTTGGACGAAATCGTACATTTGTTGGCGATCCGTATTGCTAGGCTTTGGATTCCCACTAGGGTGCGTGTGCCATTCCCCGACATAATGAAGCGGACTAGACTGCATAGCCCCCCATTCGACTAACTCCGCTACACCGATGATACCTCGCACAAAAGTCATGAGCCCATGTTTGGAATCTGGCGGGGGCGCACCGGCTACATGGACGGTAGCGAGTCGACCATTCGAATCATAATGACCCAGCAAAATACCCCCCGTTTCAAGTGGATGCCATTTGGTTGCGTACTGGACGATGCAAGAAGTTACTTCCTGCGTTAACAACAAACATTGCCCCCCGTCCATCGAACATAATAGCAAACTCATGCGACCAATTCTATTGAAGAGTGTTGAATCACTGTCCTAGGCCACGAATAAACTAATTCCACTGGAGATGAAAAAGCATCCAAATAGAGTTGCTCGATTAGGTCCACCGCCCAACAGGCTAGCCCGGTAATGCGGTTCAATCGGGCAGGTACTAAAGCATGCCAGCAACCCACGCCACGGGGTAGTTCTAAGTCAAGGGCTTTTTGATTTTCTTCTACCCGGTAAGGACTAAACCATTGATTGAATTGATCCCAACTGAACTGCTCGCTTAACGCTGCATAAAAAAACAACCGATCGGCATTTAACCCTAACGAGCAGC
Organism: Spirosoma sp. KNUC1025; assembly: GCF_045160025.1. Taxonomy (GTDB): domain Bacteria; phylum Bacteroidota; class Bacteroidia; order Cytophagales; family Spirosomataceae; genus Spirosoma. Next base: position 184,025 of record NZ_CP087140.1, on the reverse strand, counting down.
TAATAAAGGGAACCGAGGCAGGTAAGCCTTGCAGCGGCATAGCCTTTAAAACGTTATCGTTAGCAGTAGCATCAATAACTAGGGTCGCTTCTCGGAATACATCTTCGACAAGGGAATCAGCAGTCGGTAGAGCGAGGACTTGGCCGATAACTCTGGGCGGATGGATTCACCTGATTTAATCGTGCAGCTAAAGCCAACACTTTGGGGGTATATACATCCGAAAGACTTAAAGTATGACGAACTAAGTTTCCGGGTTCAAAGGGTTCAGGATCGATAATTGTCAGGTGCTGAACACCCATACGGACTAACTGCTCTGCAAGAACACTGCCTAGCGATCCCGCTCCCAATAACACCACCCGCGCGCTGCTTAACTGAGAGCTTAACCGTCCCCGGTTTTGTAAATAATCTGGATGCCAGTTTTCGGCGATTGGTTGCCAACGGATGGGTAAAGAAGACGGCAACCGATTTAACACGGTCGATACACGTGCCTTTTGCGCTAGTTTAGTAGCAAAGGGTAAGAGTTGCAGGGCTTGCCAGTGGTAGCGATAGGGCTCCTCACCAATCCGCTTCGGAATGGGAATACCCACCAGCAATAACCATTCGTTTGGCTCTGGGAAGACGGCTAAGGGCTGGTTCAAAAGGGATAATAAATCAATGCCCTGCTGGTTGATCGTATCAATCAGTGCAGTACCGGTTACGGGGATCTGCCAACGATTAACGACGGGTACAGCGTCTAGGCGAATCCAGATGGCTTTACGCGTTTCGGGTAACTGGGCAATCGCATCACCCCAAGCAGGCTCATAAAGGACGTCTTTGTTGCGCTTATCTCGGAACCGCCGGGTAAAAATGATACCCCGCCAATCGACGATATCAGCGATTCCACTGCGCGCCGAATGCTGTTGCCACTGCGCAAATGAACCTTCGTCTTCGTAATAGGCTAAGGCCCCACCCAACGCATTTTTCCCAATGTTAAAATCGGGCAACTCGAACGGATCTCCCGGCTGAGTCAGGTCATTGGTAGCCGCTAGCGTTAACCATTCCTGAGCCCGGGCAACATGCCAGCACAAGCGCTCAATAGTCGTGGCAGGCTCCGTAACATAGGCATTTCGGGACCCGGCTAATCCCTGAAGCCAAGACATGGTGCAAATATGACCATTGCGGCATGGCCACACGGGATGCGGCCCGCCGTTAAATTGCTGGTGCGCAAAGGTAACGGTTAGCGCAGGATCAGTTAGCGCAGGATGAAGCTGAACCTTACCCCAAACGTCCTGGGCAAAGTCAACGACGAGTTCCCAATCTGTAAATTGGGGTAGCTCAGGTGTTGGAGCAGCTCCTAGTAATTCGAGTCGTAGTCGCTGCATCCATACGCCTTGAGTACCTGCCGCTTGCCAAGGGCCCAGCACCGTAATCCCAGCACGCTGGGCAAGCAACGCGCTGCTACTTTCTAAGGCGATTAGGTCAAACTCATTCATTTGTTCCAGACCTTAGTTAAGCAAACCGGCCTCCACCTGAATTGGTTGTTCCTCCACCAACAACGGGTGGTACATAGCTCCCCGCTCCACTACCGCCTGAATTGCCAATCTCACGCAGTAACGATTTCACATTCGTAATAGCCCGTTTGACATTGGACTCACTAACGTAGCCTTCCGACCCATCCGCTAATACCTTATTGTTTTTCGCCTGAAAGCGCCAACGCCATTCTTGCTTGGTATCCTCGAAATATTCCCATTCCGGCCCCTGACCTACCGTGCTAAATTCAGCCACCTTTCTTTCGGGAGCATCCGGTCCTAAAGTGGTGAACAGCTGAGCTCCCTTTTCACAATCCGCTTTCTGCTCATAGCCTTCGGCCGAATCAGCGACGATCTCCTGATTACCATCCCGTAGTCGCCACCGCCATTCGTTAGCTTTATCCTGATAAAATTGAAATCCTTTCATAATGAGAATGTACCGTTACCGGTTACTATTTTGATGAAAAAACGTGAACTAGATTAATTGAAAAGTTTTGACCCTTTAGCTTACGCCAGGGGTAGGATAAGTGCCTGCAAAGCGCAATAAATCAGTAAACCGGTAGGGAATATCCTGCCCTTGAGCCCCAAATCGAGGTTGCCACTCATTATCGTTTAAAAACGAATCCTCGTTTTCTGCCAGCAGTCGCATAAAGACTTCGGCTACAATCCGGCCGCCCACGGGACCTAATTGATTGCCCCCATGTCGGATTTCAGCTTCTTTAAGAATGTAGTACCAGAGCGGGGTTTGCTGAAGTAATAGACCATTTTTCGCTTGCAAAGCCTGAACGGTCTGGTTATGCAAGACCTGCTGGTCGGAAGTTGGAGCTGGGAAGGGACTGCTTAACAACTCATCGGTCGTAAGTGGAACCTCTTTCATGCGTTTCGCCACGAATTGACCTGTAGGCACGCGCAAGGCCATTCTGCGGATTAAATTACGGGCTGATAAAACGGTAAAGAAGGAGTTTGTAGGCGCTCCTGGGGCACTGGGTAAGTTCCCCATGCTGAGTGCTACCCGCGTGTCAATTTTACGGGCTTTGTTTAAGGCCGGTTGCGCATCAGTCCCAAAGAAACTAGGCCAGTGAATATTCCAGATTGAGTCAACAGGCCGCCTAGCAATTGAAAAGGCACTGAAGAATGAATCATTCGAGAAAAACGAGTTAAAGCGGTAATGGTCGCGAATCAGGCTATGGCCAAAGCGGTAAGCAGCGACCGAAAATTCAACGGGCATAAAAAAGCTTTTGCCTTTCCGGTACTTTAAAAACTTAGGGCCGTTGGTTAGTACGTCGTTGATCAATTCGGCGCCAACAATCGTACGCAAATAGTCGTGAAAGACAACCCATTGATAATGCCTTCTGACTTCCCGTTGGGCTAAACGAAACAGCTCATCATTTTTGGCCGTTGGATTTTCTAATCGGAGTTGTTCAACAACGGCGTTGTGAAACCGAAGCATACTAACATGAATCTGTCCGACAATTAAGTTTTCATTATTACGGGGATCACCGATAATGGCCACCCCATCCGTATTTCGAGGGAAGTCGAACGCATTGCTGGTACTCAGTAAGAATCGTAATCCTTCAGCATCGTACATGAACGAACTGACCGCTGGTCCATCTCCGTATACGGAGTCCAGGTCCAAATTGGGGGTTCGGTAATTAATCAGCTTGGTGGCATCTTGCTCCTGACCGGTTGATGAACCCACATCGAATGTCAGGTCATGATCCACAAACTGGCCAAGGTACGTATAGCCGGCGTCAATGGTACTGAAGCCTGCTGGATCATCTGTTGTAGCAGCTTCAATCATCGAACGCCCTAAATCTTCCAATAACTGACGATTCTCTTCCGAGAAAGCGATACGCGAGCTGACCGCTTTAGATGAGAATAAATAGCCATACCTATCTTGACTGCTATTCCGCCGAAATGAAGGAGGGAAACCGAATAAGGTCCGTTTAAAACCATGCGCTAAGCGTTCCGTAGATGGTGGATTGGGAACGACTGGATTATTTTCCATAAATAGTTAATCAAGTAGCCGGGTACAGCCTTTAAAGGTCAGGTTTAGATTGGCGGTACTGACTGATTCGACCGGAGGAAATCTGACCCAGATGAGCGTGTTTGTACAGCTGCGACTAAATAATTAGCTTTGTCAGTCGTTATAAACGACGCAAGGTTTCTCCAATCACCGCATTAGCGGTGTAATCTTCGCCAAGATTTGTGAAACCTGACCATCCTAGGCCAGCCATCTCCCCAGAGGCTGGCCTTTCGTCATTCTCAAGGCAAAAGTAAAAAAAGCTTTTATACGTGTCAAGCTGTCATTTCGAGAAAATTTGTAAAAATGTTAGCTAATACTTGACATTTAAATTATTTAGCCCTAATTTTGCCTCATGAATGAGGCAACCGAAAAGTCGCTTTTTTTGGCGCTTGGGAATAATATAAAAACTTCCCGGAACAATGCAAGATTAAATCAGGCCCATTTAGCCGCTATGGTGGGCCTTAGCCGAACTTCCTTGGTCAATATTGAACAGGGTAAACAGCATCCATCTGTTTTTATGTTATGGCGTATCGCCGATGCGTTAAACATTGAATTAAAAGAGCTTTTACCTGGTAAAGCCCAGGTATCGGCAATGACAAGCGGATTACAACCCGTTATGGATAGTATTTATATTAAAAATGATCAGAGCTTTACGAACATTCGGCAATTCCATCAAAACATTCAAGACAATTTAGCTCATGAATCACAAGCGACAGAAGGAGATTGAGCAGTTGGCAAAGAATTTGCTGACGGAGACGAACTGCTATTCGTACCCTCCAATTGATGTTGAGGAAGTCGCCAGACGGAAGGGTATTCAAATTATTCGGTTTGATTTTGGCGAAGAAGTATCTGGCGTGTTGATTACAGAGAAGGGCACATCTATTATCGGGCTTAATCCCGAGAATGGTCATAAACGACAACGATTTACGATTGCCCATGAACTGGGTCATTATATACTAGGTCATCAGCGTAGCGGAATGTTTGTTGATACACCAGAGCGTTATTTTACAATGTTCAACTTTCGCAACGCAGCCTCCTCAACTGGTGAATTGGTTCAGGAGCGGGAGGCTAATGCATTTGCTGCTGCACTTTTGATGCCGTTAGATCTGATCCAGAAAGTAATCGATGACCTTAAAGACAAAATAGATATTCGAAGTCAGACAGATGAAAGCTATGAAGATGACTTCTTGGTGAAACTAGCTAATGCTTTTAATGTAAGTACCCAGGCAATGGGTTTTCGACTTTCTACGCTAAACAAGCTCTGGTAAATAGCTTGACTGACTCTTATCAGTTACATAAACTGATTTTAACGAGTACTACTAATTCTATCGATACAATCCCAATTCGTCCAAACAAACCTCTACCCCGTCAAAAATTGTGAACAACTTAACTGAACGGGTTTATTGAACGCAAAAAGGGCCGTTTTCAGCCCCTTCCCTCCTACCTGACCACCGTCCAGAAAAACGTCCGAATAAAATTAGGACAAGCGAAAGAAATCCCTTCACAAACCTTCTTCAAAGGGCGCTCAAACCGGACACTGATATGCCTATAAGATGTGCCCGCTCTTCCATAACCTAAAGCGTCAACACATAAATTTAGGATAAAAAAAGCAGAAAATACAAAGGTCTTTCTCCTCTTTTCTTACGAAGTCTACTGCTTGAACGGTATATCGCTGTTTCGATCTTTTCAACGATATGTCGTCGTTTTTCTAAAGTGCACAAAAGTTTATTATGTTGATATACAGCACATTAAGAAGTTGGCACAAGTTTTGAAACTTCCTCGGTAGACGTTTGTAAGAAGCTAAAAATAGTCTACTAATGGCGAATCTGTTGATTGGCTATACGTCGGGCCTTCCTTTTGACACGATTAGGGTGGCCCAAACCATAGTAGCTTTTATTAACGCGTTTTCCCTTTTGTCACTAAATCAAGTACCAAAATGTTACCTCAGGAAGTCGATAGCCCGGTTGTTCAACTGACTACCTACTCAGTTAAACCAGACTATCAAAATCAAATGCGGCAGGCACTTAGCACTTATGTACTCCAGGCACTGAAGACTGAAGGCAATGTGATGGCCGAAGCCTACGCCGAAATCGACAACCCCTCTGTACTGTGGTTAATTGAGCGATGGGAAAAGCAGGAAGCACTGGCTGCGCTGCAAGAAGGCAATCAGGCTAAAGATATTGACCAGCTCGCAAAAGTGGGCCTAACGGCACCTGCAGAGAATCTTTCAGTGACGGATCTGGAACCCCTCTCCCGGCAAGACTGGCTGAGACAGCCCAATCCTAACGACAACCCAATGACAGTGATGCTCTTCGTCGACGCCAAGCCGGGAACCCAGGATGAGTTCACGAAACGATACCATGCCGCCATGCCAGCGATCCGTAGCGAAGCTGGCGTGATTACTTATCAACTTACCCAACTGGAAGGAGTCGAAACCAGGTTTCTTACCTACGAGAAATTTCGCAACCCAGAGGCCCTTCAGACCCACCTCGTGTTTCCACCTGTCGAGCCAATTCTTGATTTTTTACATACATCCATCACAAACCCGCCCTTCGAGCAGGGGCTGCATAAGTTAACATTGTTCGCTCCCATAAGCCAAGAGTAGCGTACCGCTTTATCTGGCCTGCATCCATTTTAAAATCAATCCATATATGCTTACTCAACAAAATAACACCCATGAACTTGAGGTGCTGCAACAACTGAGCAGCGCCCCGGCAGTGTCGGCCCTGCCCGTTGCCCATCTACTCACCGCCCCCGGAAACGAAGGGCTACGCCAGTTTTTCTTCGACCCGATTGAGGATGATCAGCAGTTGGCAGGTCAGAAAATCGCCGTCATTGCCGCCGATGGCTTCGAAGAAATCGAACTGCTAGGACCCGTATGGTACTTCCGTGCGTTGGGTGCGCAGGTCGATGTAGTATCCATGAAGGCTAACCCAGCCCCGGCCCGGTTTGGGCTGACTATGCCGGAAATGGCCAAGGACCATATCATGGCGATCCAGTATCTGCAACCGGTGGGCTGGGTTAAGGTGGATCGGCGGGTTGATGAAATTCAGGTAGATGATTACGACGCTATTTTCATTCCCGGCGGGGCCTGGAACCCGGATAACCTGCGCCTTGACAAGGACGTCATTGCCTTTATTCAGGCATTCAACCAGTCAGGCAAACTGGTGGCGGCCATCTGCCATGCGCCGGTCGTGCTGGCTACGGCCGACATCCTGAGAGGCAGGAAGCTGACAGGTTACTGGAACGTTCATACTGATTTGATCAACGCGGGCGGGCAGGTAGTGGATCAGTCTGTGGTGGTTGACGGAAATCTGATCACGAGCCGCCACCCCATCGATGTAGCCGATTTTTCCCGCGCTGTAGCCGAGTGGCTAAACAAACATAAGCACGTTAAGGCCACCAATTAATAGGGCTGGGAGCCCGGCGCTCCCCCTTATCCTGGCGGGATACCGGGCTCCCAGTTTTTTCTCATCAATTCACGAACGTTCCTACCGCTATGGCCTCTAAACAGCCCCTGGGCAATAGCTCACGGCGCACTTTTCTTAAACACACCACCGGTTTGGTTGGACTGACGCTGGCACCCATGAATCAAGCAGATTACATAGCACCCAGTTCGTCGGTAGTGCAAGGCGCTACAGACCTGACTTTACGCATTAATGGACGAGTATACCCGCTACGGGCAGAACCGCGTACGACGTTGCTCGATGCGTTGCGTGAATACCTACACCTGACCGGCACAAAAAAAGGCTGCGATCATGGCCAATGCGGGGCTTGTACCGTCCATGTTAATGGCGAACGCATCACCTCTTGTCTCACGCTGGCGATCATGCAGCAGGGTAAAGACATCACCACCATCGAAGGTCTGTCAAAGGGCGATGACAGTGCGACTGCCCGGTTACATCCTGTGCAGGAAGCTTTCCTCAAGCACGATGGCTTTCAGTGCGGGTACTGCACACCGGGGCAGATTATGAGCGCAGTGGCCTGCATTCGGGAAGGCCATGCCACGTCCGATCACCAGTGTCGCGAGTGGATGAGTGGTAATATCTGCCGATGCGGAGCGTATGCCAATATTTTGGCTGCCATACGGGAAGTGGCCTCTGCCCAGTAAGGCACGGCAAGTAACTCAATTCAGTCGTTCCTGACCGTTGCGGGTAAGTGCCCCGTATTCTCTCTCAGTTCGTTATGTGTCATCTTTAACGATAGCTACTCATGAATGATTTTCAGTATGCGAAAGCTGGTACGGCCAGAGACGCTACGGCCCTGATGAACGGCCAGCCACAGGCCGTGTACCTGGCTGGGGCGACTACACTGCTCGATTTGATGAAGGCCAATCTGGCCAGCCCTCCGCTGTTGATCGACATCAATAGTCTACCCTTTACGGGCATTGAGCAAACCCGGGACGGACTGCGCATAGGGGCCATGGAGCGGATGAATGCCGTAGGTGAAAATCCGTTTGTCGTCAGCCAGTTTCCGGCCGTGTCACAGTCGTTGCTGTTGGCGGCTTCTGCGCAATTGCGCAACATGGCCAGCATCGGTGGCAATTTGCTGCAACGCACCCGCTGCGGTTACTTCCGCGACCCTGCCTTTCCGTGTAACAAACGTATGCCCGGCACCGGCTGCCCTGCCCTTACCGGCGACAACCATAACATGGCCATTCTCGGCACCAGCGAAAGCTGTATCACGACCAGCTACCCCGGCGATCTGGCCGTGGCGCTATTGGCCTTTGATGCCGTGCTGATTCTGCAAAATCAAAAAGGCCAGCAACGCCGTGTGCCCATCAACGAGTTCTACCTGCTCCCCGGCGATACACCGCATCGTGAACATGTACTGGAAGCGGGCGAACTGATTGTCGCCGTAATCATTCCGGCGGCCAACCACGCCCGGCATTCGACCTATCTGAAAGTACGCGAGCGGACCAGCTATGCTTACGCCCTAGCGTCGGCTGCCGTGGGGCTCAATATACAAGGTGGCACCATTCACTCGGCTCGTGTAGCCCTGGGAGGGGTAGGTGCTCAGCCCTGGCGTAGCCCCGCAGCCGAGGAAGTGTTAACGGGGGCCCCCGCAAGCCTGGCTACCTTTCATGCCGCTGCTGCGGCCGCGCTCCGGACAGCCAAACCGCGCAGCGAAAATGCCTTTAAAGTAGACCTGGCTCAAAATACGCTGGTTCGCGCGCTCCAAACAGTGGCAAACGCCTAGGCGTCCCTTGCTCCGTGTCAACGACTTACTTTTTTACTTCTTAAGCGTATGGATCTTACTGAAAACCCCACTTTCGCTAATCAGCGCTCTTCATCAGACGTCGTGGGAAAACCTATGGTTCGTATCGATGGACGGGCCAAGGTGATGGGGGCGGCTACGTACTCGGCGGAGTATAATCAGCTACCGGGCTTAGTCCATGCTGTGTTCAAAACCAGCGACGTCGCCAAGGGACGCATCACCGGTTTCGACGACAGCGAAGCCAAACGGTTGCCGGGTGTGCTGGGTATATTGACGCACCTGAATATGCCACCGCTGGCGCAGACACCTGCTACGCCCGAAGGGAAAAAGAAAATTGCACTGGCTATGCAGATGAGCTTCACACCCATGCTGGCCGATCAGATTTTTTACGCCGGACAGCCAGTAGCCATCATCATTGCCGATACGCTGGAGCACGCCCAGCACGCGGCCGCGCTGCTCAAGGTGTCCATTGTGGCTGAACAACCGGTGGCCTCTTACCAGGATGCCAGAGCGGAGCTATTTGCCCCCAAAGACGGCGCAGCTGCCCAGGTACCAGCAAAGCGCGGGTATGCTCAGGAAGCCTTTTCCAAAGCCCCGGTCCAGTTGACACTTACCTGCCAGCACGTCACCAACCACCACAACCCCATGGAACCGGGGGCAACGATTGCCCACTGGGAGGCCGCTGACCGTGTAACCGTATACGATACCACGCAGGCCATAGCCTCAACGCACAAGGCGCTGTACGTGATGTTAGGCCTGCCCCCTGATAACGTACGGGTAGTCAATAAGTATCTCGGCGGGGGATTTGGCTGTAAACTTACGATGTGGCCACATACCGTATTGACGGTGCAGGCCGCCAAATTCGTGGGCCGACCCGTAAAGCTGGTGCTTACCCGTCCGCAGATGTTTACCAGCATGGGCCACCGCGAAGATCAGGAGCAAACGCTGCGTGTAGGTGCGACCAAAGAAGGCAAGTTGCTGGCCCTGCTGCACGAAAAAACGTCAACAACCTCGCCCTGGGACAACTACGCCGAAATGAACAGCAAAATCGTGGACATGCTCTACGCCTGTCCAACGTTTGAAGCCTCGGTAAAGCTGGCCAGAGCCAACGTCATGACGTCTACCTACATGCGTGGTCCCGGCGAGGCCCCCGGCTCATTTGCTATGGAGTGCGCCATGGATGATCTGGCTTACCGGGTAGGACTGGACCCCATTGCCATCCGACTGCTGAACCACGCCGACAAAGACCCCGGAACCGGTAAACCCTGGAGCAGCAAAAGTCTGAAGCAGTGCTACGAACGGGGTGCCGACTTATTCGGATGGAGCAAGCGTAACCCAAAAAACGGGGCTACTCGTCAGGGAAACAACCTGGTAGGCTGGGGTATGGCTTCCGGCTCGTATCCGGTACATGACGCCCAGGGCACCGCCCGCATACGGCTGTTTGCCGACGGCCACGCGCTGGTACAGGCCGGTGCTACTGACCTGGGTACAGGAACCTACACCATCATCACCCAGGTAGCGGCCGACTCACTCGGTATCCCTCCCGAAAAGGTGCACTTCGAACTGGGCGATAGTGCCTTGCCCACTACGGCCATGTCGGGTGGGTCGCGGGCTGCGGGTACCGTATCGTCCTCGGTATTCCTGGCCGCACAGGACGTGTGGCAGAAACTCATCAAAGTGGCTGTTACTGATCAGCATTCGCCCGTGTACAAAGCGAAGCCTGCTGATGTAGAGGCTGTGAACGGTCGGCTTCAACTGAAAACCGACTCGACCAAGGGGGAAGCCTTTACCACCCTGATGCAGCGCATCGGTCTGGACGATGTAGAGGGCGTCGCCACTGGTCATTACGGCAGCAGCTATGAGTCGCCCAAGGCCACGCTGAACACGCCCAACGCCAAAAAGGACGACGCGGCTGGCCACTCGATGCACTCCTTCAGTGCTCACTTCTGCGAGGTTCAGGTAGATACCGATCTGGGTACCGTGCACGTGACGCGCTGGGTGAGTGTCGTAGCCGCCGGGCGTATTCTCAATTCCCGGACGGCCCGCTCTCAAGTGATGGGTGGCAGTATTTTTGGCATTGGGGCTGCCCTGATGGAGGGCACCGTCTGTGACCCGCACCTGGCGCGCTACACCAACGCCAGTCTGGCGGATTACCATGTGTGTGTCAATGCGGATATTCCCGAGATGATCGTGGCATTCATTGATGAAGAGGACCGATATGTCAACGCTATGGGTGTAAAAGGTCTGGGCGAAGTATCCATCGTTGGTACCAGCGCAGCCGTCAGTAACGCCATTTTCCACGCCATCAGGGCATCGTTTGACCTCGCTGCCCATAACGCCGGACAAGGTGCTGAAAGCGTTGGGTAAAACGAAGTAAGTCCCTACGGTTTGCCGGTCATCTTCATCCGAACCGGTTTAGCTCAATGCCAACAACGTTTTATGGATCAGCTTTCAACCGAGACGGTGCCTCGCCTAAGAGCCGCCGATCCGCCGGGTCCACGCATACCGGCCCGAATAGAGTTGCTGACAGACCTGGCCTTTGTGGTTATCCTTGGGCACCTGGTCAGGCGCATACTCGCCGAACCCACCGTGGAAACGTTAGGGTACGTACTGTTACTACTGGTGCCGGTATGGTGGTTATGGTACGGACTGATGTTTTATGCCAACCGGTTCAGCGTGGACAAGGACCCGGTAGAGTTTCTATTTATCTCCGCGGAGTTGCTGGGGTTGTTAATAATGGCAGCCGCCATAGAAACCGCCTTATTGAGCGGCCGGACAACTCTACTCTTTATTAGCACCTACTCCGGATTACGTGTTTTGCTGCACCTTAAATACGTCCGTGCCCGGTATTATGTGCCGGTTGCGCGGCCTTTTATCGCTCACATACAGACCGGTGTCTATCTGGCGCTGGCCTGCTGGGTAGGGGCGGGTCTGGTACAAACGCCCACCAGCTACTATTTGTGGGGACTGGCGCTGGTCATTGAGCTACTCACCCCCTGGTGGCGGGCGGATTGGGTCTGCAAAGGCGTTTCCCACCGGATGCCCGCCACCTGCCGGGCCGGGTGGCCACATTTACAACCCTGGTGCTGGCTCAGATAGCTTCCTGTATCGTGCTGGAGTTATATGAGGCAGGTATTCGGTTGGATAGCGTTGGCCGGACGCTGCTGGCTGGCATAACCCTGTTGGGCCTCTGGGCTTCTTACTTCGATTATGTTTACTATACCCCGGTGCGGGCCCTGAGTGAACAGCACCGCACCGGGCCGTTCTGGGTCTGGCTCTATCTTCATCTGCCCCTCACATTGCTTCTGCTATTGAGCGGGGTAGGTCTGGGACTGGCGGTAAACCCAAAACCCGACCTGACCCTCACCAATGGGTTAGTTGGGATCGGAGTGGGTGGCAGTTATGTAATCACTGGCATTCTGGCGATGGTTAATCAGTGGGCCAGAAAGCAAGCACAGCCCGGTGCAAGGCAGAAAATGATCATTCGGATAACCGTGGGAATTAGTTTAGTACTGGCGGCACCGTGGGTATCTCCGTCGCTACTGCTGCCACTTTGTGCGGCAACCAGCCTGCTACTCGTACTGACGGACCAGTTAGGAGCCTTTGTTCCGGTCGATACCCCACCGGTAATAGCATCCGGTTTTGCTCGTAGCGCGTCAAATCAAAGGCTAACGTTTTCCATTGAGACAACGGCTCATGACGATGACAAACCAGATGCTACGTTGCCGGACCAAGGATAAGTTGAGGAATAAAGCAGACCGAGCGGCATCCATTCCGGGGGCTTAATGATTTGTATCTCCGGGCACTTCCGGGTAGCCGGGTTCGTCCAGAAACTGAGCGGACACACTATCGCCCAGGTGCTTCCAGTCCTGAAGTATCCAGACTACCTTTTTGTCGGGGGTAATTTCAATTGCCTGCGGTATACGGGCATCACAAAAGCGCGTGAACATCACCGTATTGCCATTGGATAACCGCTCACATGTCTGCGTTGCGGTTATTTTGCCGGCATTGGGGGCCAGCTTGTTGAGTTGGTCCTGGATGTCGGCAATGGAAGCCTGCCAGACAACCTCACCCGCCCGGTTTATCTCGACCGAAGTCGTGGCATTTTCCCGTTGGAAAAGGTAGTTACCATTTTTAAGCGGAACCCCACCCCACATAGACCCCGGGTCGTACGTCCAGATCAGGTTGAAATTCTTATCATATTCATAAAACGTATGGCTTCCCAGAGTGCCCGCCACGTAGGTACCCTTACTGGTCATGCGGAAACGTCGGCACTGCCCATGCGGGCCTTTCCCCAACTCCCTCAGCTCTTTTTCTATCTCGTATTTTCCGGTGACTTTGTTATATAGTTTGACAATGGCCACATCGCTCTGGTTCTGGAGAAAAAGCACTTTATCTACGCCAATTGGCTGGCAGGTGTGGATTTCGGTGCCTTTTGGACTGTCATAACGCCACACAATTTCTTTTCGGGGGGTTATTTCCTCAATGTACTTCATGTGCGCATGGAGGATGTTTCCATTGGACAGCAGCCAGATTTCATCATCTTCCCAATCATTTTCAGTGTCGTAGTGCCAGACTAGTTTTCCGCCGACAACCAGGCAGATGCGTCGGTGATTTTCGCCGATGTAGATGAAGTTGTGACGGCCTAGCTGACCTCCAATCAGGTCTGGTATGACGGCGGTATCCGCACAGGTTGGCGTGGGGGGCGATTCGTGTAGTCCCCGTTCCGGAATGCCGGGGTCGGTGAACAAGTGTAGTATGTTACGCAACGGGTACTGGGATTTCATTTTAGCCTCGATGCGAAGCCCGGTACCCGCCGAAACGGTCCGTTTTACCGTAATGAAGTTATTCCGGGAGAACGTTACCACCTTTTCTCTAAGCCCGGTCCATTTTTTGGCCGGCATTTCGAGGACGAAAATGCCCTTGGCATTGGACCGCGTTGTGACCCCACCCGCCGAAACGCTGACCGAATCGATCAGCCTGCCATTTACTGCATCGGAAACCACACCCGTAATGACGGTTTTCAGGCTGTCTTTAGGTTTCTGCGCCAGGCTGGTGGTGGCGAGTGCCGGACCGATCACAAAGGCCACAAAGAATAGCCAAACCGTTGGGTCGGAACAGTTACGCAGGAAAAAGCAACTGGTAAAATTCGTCATGAGTCGATTCAGGGCATGCGATGGGTGGCTACATGGGACAGTATGATCAGGTGTCAACATGCTTACCGATCTGATGCCATTACGTCGATGAAGCCGCAACGCCCTCTTTTCTAACCATTTCACTGGCCCACATGTCCTGCTTTTACTGGAGCGGTCCATCATCAGGGGCTTTCCTGGTTCGGATTTTCGTTTTCGGTCTGATTTCTGGTAACTGATTTCTCAACCGTTGCCGGGGCACCTGTTGGTGTTTGAGTGGTAAGCAAAACATACGACAATTGACCCAGAAGAAACAGGACCAGACTCACCATCGTATTCAGGTATGATGCGGCCAGGGCCACGAAAAAGAACCCCACCTGAATAATCATTCTTTTTTATAATAGCCACGATGCGATTATCGAGTTTTGGATCGATCAGGCGATGATTGTGCGTGGCATACCACCACTGAGCGTAGAAGGCCAGCAGCACGGCAATTAAATTACTGCCATAGACTAAAACGGAAAATTGACTTAACTTTTTTTCGCTAAGCAGGGACGCCGAAAAAGGAATTAGGGCAACAAACAGGAGCAGGACAATATTGAGCCACAAATGCATACGGGTAGTATGCTTTATAAAATAAAATTGCGAGTGATGCCCCGTCCAATAGATACCCAGGATAAGAAAACTGATGATATAGGGAAAAAGCTTATCGAGTATAGGCCGAAACTGTTCCCAAAATACCTGTCCCTGACCGGCAGACTCCTTCACGTCCAGCACCAGTAACGTCATGGCGATGCCAAACACACCGTCGGTTAGTGCTTTGATCCGGTCGGTTTTAAACCCTTTCTTTTGGTCGTCTGACTGGTCCATCAGTTTAACGCGGCTACAAGCCTACTTTCCCAACATAAAGTCACTGAGATCCAATTCTCTTACCTGATTTACGGTTCTGGCTTCCAGCAAGGGGACTATCTGGCCGACCAGAATTTGCTTAAAATAGTCGGAATTGCGGTGCGCATCCAACGCTACGGCATCTTGGTAACCCTCAATCAAATACAGCGTATTGGGTTCTGTAAAGCTTTGATAAACAGTGTAAAAGAGGTTTCCCTCCTCTTCTTTACTTTTCATGGCCACTTCAGCCAGCAGCCGCAGCACCGTTTCAAGCTGGCCTTCTTTTGCCTGCCATTCGGCAATCGTATTCATTGCAACGGTATTCATATCCTTACCTGGTTAGTTGTTACAGCTTCGTCGGCAATCGCCTTTCAGACTGACTTATTTCAACCAGCCTTCATCTTAGGGATGAAGGCTGGTCTGTTACACGCCTATGCTTAGGCATTTTCTAAAACATTGACGGACTCCAAAATAGCAATTACCTTTTCGGCTACACCTTGAGCGGAAGCTGGATTTTGCCCGGTTACCAATCGTCCGTCCGTGATAGAATGGGGTTGCCATGGTGCAACAGCACTATAATTGGCTCCGCGCTCTTTTAATAAGTCTTCCAACTCAAACGGAACATCGTCTTTGGCATAGCCCGCTTCCTCGGCCGCGCTGAAACCCGTTACATGTTTGCCCGTAACCAGATAGGAACCGTCTCTCAGCTTAACATTACCTAGCGATACGGGTCCGTGGCATACCGCACTCACCACTTTGCCGCTGTCATAGAACGAAGCCAGAATTTTCTGCACTGGTGGATTGTCCGTCATATCAACGACCGGTCCCAGGCCACCTGGAACGAACACGGCATCATATCCGTCAATCGATAAATTGGCAATGCTTTTGGTATTTTTCATTTTGGCAAGTCCCTCATCGTTTAGAAATGCCTGATTGATCGGATCGTCTAATTCTACCAAATCGATTGGCGCTTCTCCGCCTTTGACACTGTAAATGTCAATATCATACCCTTGCTTTTTAAACGCTTCATAGGGATGGGCCAACTCGGTAAGCAAACTTCCGGTTTTACGATTTTTTGGACCAATGAGCCCTGCACTTGTTACCATGAAGAGAATTTTCTTTTTCATAGAATTAACGTGTTAGACATGGATGAAAAATTAAACTGACTTGATAAAGACTTCCCCAAAAACGCTTATTGGTTTCGGGCTGAATTCAGGCAGTCAACCGGGGTAAACCTTAGTTCAGCAGCACGGCCGATCGAATTAAAAAAGACAGTCGAATTGCCGTCAACTCTGTCCCACTGCTTCGTATACAACAGGTCGCAAGAAATCCTTGATTTTATCGTGACTAAAACGCCCAGTCCGGTTCGGTTTCTTGTCATCGTTTTGTCGGCAAAATAGAACCAGGTTTCTTCATACAAGTAGGGGCTGAATTTTACCCGCTGACCGGTCAGTTCACGAAATATTCGGAGTCTATTTCGATCAAAGTGGTAACTATCATGAATCGACCTGAACCGATTCCAGATAAGGTTTTGGTTGTCAATCAGTAACTTACTGACGCGGAACCTAAGGGTAATGCCGTTCAGCAAGGTAGATTCGTTGTTTTCCTGGCCTGGAAGGGACAAGAACATATATCCCAGATTAATATCCAGCCAACGAGTAGCTTTTACCGTTGATTGAACATACAGCAAGCCAACGGCAAGCTGCGGATTCCAGCCCGGTTGCAACCCAAAAATGGTTGAGTCGGCAGTTGTGTATTTCGCCGACGACAGTAACCATATGGCATACGATTCCGGTGACTGTGCCAAACAGTTACCACCCCGAAAAATGCCCCCGGTTATTGTAATCGATACAAAAAGGAACAGGTGCCATTTCATCTTGTCTATACAGCTTACGGCTGATTTTTGTCAATAAAGAGACCCCCAAAGAGTCATTCAAAGCCAAACGCTATACCATATACGCATAACGACATAGGGTGCCATCAAGGGCCAAGAATCATGACAGATTATCGCAGTGGGGTATACTAGAAATTCATGTACTAAAAGCCCTGCCGATACAAGCTATGTACAGAGTTGATTGGGTATCTTAACCTCTTTTCTAGCACCAGTCTGCGCGCTGGTGGTAGAAAAAAATAGATGAAATGCTCCGGTAACGGTGGAGAGAATCTTTGCCTTTTTCATACCCGTTTTTGACGAAAGCGTTGAAACCATTCTTGGCCCTTCAGGCAGATCAACCTGACCAAAATATAGTTAATCAAACCACATGCCAAAGAGCCAAAATACTGATATTCAATGAGTTAACTTCTATTTTTGATGATAAAAAACGACGATATAGCGTTGAAAAGACAACAACAGCGAAATACCGTGTAAGGAGCAGGTTGTAATGACTCGATTGTAGCTAGATACCCAGCTTTTTCATTCTGGATTTAAGCGTTGAGGCATTGATTTCCAGTAACTCAGCGGCTCCGCCGGGACCATATATTTTCCAGTTGCATTGCCGAAGGGCAGCCAGGATATGGTCCCGTTCGTTCTCCGTTATGGTTTTGACCTTCTGATCATGGTCGTTGCCTTTAGCCAGTTGACTGCTCGACATCTGGACTTCCCTAATCACATCTCCCTGACACAGCAGAATAGCCCGGGTGATCAGGTTCTCCAGTTCCCGCACATTGCCGGGCCAGTGATACTCAATCAGCATTTTTTTTACGTCGTCGGAAAAACCCTTGATCGGTTTGTTAAGCCGAACCGTCTGAACGTCCAGAAAATGCGTTGCCAGTGGAATAATATCGGCCTTTCGCTCCCGCAACGGGGGTATATATACGGGGAAAACATTCAGTCTATAATAGAGATCCAGCCGAAATTTTCCGTATGCCATCTCTTCTTCCAGATTACGGTTTGTGGCGGCAATGATTCGGATATCGACTTTCTTTCGTTTACCACCAATGGGTTCTATCTCCATTTCCTGTAAGACGCGCAGAAATTTCACCTGCAGATCGAGGGGGAGTTCGCCGATCTCATCCAGAAACAGCGTGCCACCGTTCGCCTGTTCAAACTTGCCAATGCGTTTGTCAATAGCCCCTGTAAACGCGCCTTTTTCGTGGCCAAACAACTCGGCTTCAACTAAATTGGTTGGCAGGGCTGCACAGTCCACCACCACAAATCGGTTACTGTGGCGTTGGGAGAGTTCGTGGATAGAATGGGCAATCAACTCTTTGCCGGTGCCGCTCTCACCCAGTAGTAACACGGGAACGTTTGTACCGGCAACGGTTTCAACATTCTTCAACACAGCCTGAATGGGCTCGCTGGTACCCACAATCTTTTTAAACTCCCGGTCACGGGTCGTTGTGACGTCTGAATTTTTCTGTCTGGCGGTGCTTTCCTTCACAATTGCCTTCTGGCTATGGTGGTACCAGGCGATATCCAGCATAGCGAGCACATCGCGCTCCCGAAACGGTTTAATCAGGAAACCATACGGTCCCGTCATCTTGGCGGCCGTGAAAACACTTTTATCGGAATTGGCAGACAGATAGACAAAGGCAATTCCCCTGGCTTTAAGAATATGGGCTAAGTCGATGCCTGTCCGATCCCCTTTGAGAAATATATCCAACAACACAAGATCCGGCACCTGCCTGTCAATGATATCCAGCGCATCGTCAACGGACCGGGCAATGGGCAAGACGTGGTAATCAGCCTTTAAAAGAATAAGTTTAAGGTTGTTGGCTTCAATAAATTGATCCTCAACGATTAATAGGGTGTCCTGCATAAAATTGACTGGCTGAACGCTTGCACTAAGAACGTATTTCTTGTTTTCCGAGATTCAGTTTCTTCATTTTTGAATGAAGCGTACTAGGTGGAATACCTAATAGCGTGGCGGCTCCATTCTGCCCGTGAATCTTCCCATTACACAGTTTAATGATCCGCAGAATATGAGCCCGTTCGTTTTCATGAAGCGTTGTAATTTTTTTATCGGGAAACAGTCGTTGCTCTTGTAACGCTGGATTCGTTTTTGGAATATCCACGATCTTTAACGTATCCCCTTTGGTCAGCAACACACTCCGTTCGATGAGGTGTTCCAGCTCCCGAATATTACCAGGCCAGTGGTAGCGCTGCATGTCCCGAAGGACACTACTGGTTAATGACTTTATCTCCTTGCCAACCCTGGTTGCATATTTGCTGATAAAATGGCTGGCCAGCAAGGGAATATCTATGATTCGGTCGCGTAAAGGCGGCAACCGAATCGGGAAAATATTGATCCGGTAATACAGGTCACTTCGGAAATTTCCCAGCGCCACTTCCTTTTCGAGGTTTCGATTTGTGGCTACAATAATCCGAACATCAACTTTAATCGTTGATTTTCCGCCAATCCGTTCGATCTCTTTTTCCTGCAGGACCCGGAGGAGCTTCGTCTGTAACTCCAGGGGCATTTCACCGATCTCATCCAAAAACAAGGTACCCTGGTTTGCCAGCTCAAACTTCCCGATACGTTTTTCCAGGGCACCGGTAAATGCCCCTTTCTCATGCCCGAATAATTCCGATTCGACTAGGTTGGCGGGTAAGGCCGCACAATTTACTTTCACCATCAGCTTCGACTTTCGGGGCGAATTATCGTAGACAGAACGCGCAACGAGTTCTTTGCCGGTCCCCGTTTCGCCCAAAATCAACACGGTGCTCTCGGTGTAGGCTACCTGCTGAATCAGCTTGAGAACGGCCTGCATGCCAGCACTCTCCCCAATCATGTCTGACTTATTCGCGGGTAAATCCAACGCGTTCAGTAACTGAATTTTCTCATCCTCCAATCGTTCGGTGTAGTTCCTGATTTCTGCCAGTTGCTCCGAAATACGATCCGTCGTGATTATGTTGGATGCCATAGTGGCAAGTTGAGAACAAATGCTGAGAAACAATTCCTCTTTCTCCCGAACCAGATGGTTATGCCGGGTAAAGAAGGTTAGTACACCAATGACTTCGTTCCCAACCCGGAGCGCACTGCCGCCCATGTCAATCAGTTGATTGGCAGTGGCTTCTTGTGAGAAACAAGCATGATCAGGATAGGCAGAGCGCAGGGCAGCTGCCTTGTAATAGCTGACGCCATCTTTAGCAATCAGGGCATCATAGATGCCATCGTCGTTTTTGAACTGCCCGTCTGTATCTGACTGAAAGCAGGGATGGTTTATGCGCAGAGACGCCTGATCGAACAGGACGAGCGACCGATAGCGAAAATCGGGCGTTACCGACCAGAGCTGAAAGTCATCTATGCCGAAAAGGTCCATCAAATGCTCTTTAATGGTTTTAGCCAGTTTTGCCCGATCCTGAGTAGAGGCAATGGTGTTGCTAAATTGTATAAATCGATTCTTTTCTTTTTCCCGACGCTCGTATTTTACATTGATCATGATGTTTTGAACCGATACCGACAACTGACTGGCAATATCCTTGATCAGCCGGAGGGTACTGGTCGGAATCATACGGTCGTGGTCGAACGAAAGTACCCAAAAGCCAAAAGTTTCATTTGCTCTGACAAATTTGGTCATCACAACCTGCCGGATACCACTATCATAATTTATGGTTAAATAATCGGGTAAGGGACGCTGACGACTTTGATGGTCCAGGTTAAAAACCAGGGGTTCATCACTCAGCAAGACCTTGTCCATAAATCCATCGTTGAGGGCAAAACTACTGGATACCACCCGGGAATAGTCCGCATGATGCCGACTAATAGAATGGTAGTCAAGCATGTAGGCGCTGGCGGTCGCTTGATCGCTGTTGATGGCGGACATACTTGTATGGGTAAATCCAATGACATCTTTAAGGCTTTTTTTTATTACTTCCAGCAGTTCATCGTTGTTGCGTACTGAAGCGATCAGGGCGCCTGCCTGGATGATTATATCCTGCTGGGCCATTCGCTTACGGATTTGTTCCTGATCAATCAGCCTAAAGATGACGCAGGAAAACTGGTGTAAAAACTGCCCGGCCGCTGGGGAATCCAGGTCCGTAATGGCGTTGGTATGCGTGTAATTTAAAAACAGAAATCCGAAATTTTTGCCGTCAGCGTCAAGTGGATACACGGCTTTCTGCTTAATTCCGCGGCTCAGTTCTGCTTGTAAATGTGCCGCCTCATGCCCCACTGTAGTCAGGGTGTCCAGGCCGAAAAGCGTCAGTTTTTTATCGGCCAGGGCTGTTCCGTAACACGCAGTATATGCTGTGTATGGCTCCGCATAGACGTCCTCGGTGAGGGTGGGTGAAATCGATCCTGACTCGTTGATGACCATCAAACAGCACCGTGTCTCCCCATCGTTTTGTAGGACAACCTGGCAGGAAGCAGCCCCCAGGTATGGCAAGATCTTTTCCTCAACGATCCGGTGCAGATCAGTGAACGTCCCGGCATTCGTCAGCGCACAGCTTACGCTGAACAGGTTGACGAGTTGGGCATTCTTTCCCAGCGCCAACATGCGCTCTTCGGCGAGCAGATGAATGACTGCCATATTGATGTTGATGGCTACCAACTTTAGCCAGTCCATAAAGTCTGGCAGCAATTGGGATTCCTTCTCAAAGAGCAGGAAAAGATTGCCAATGAAATCGTTGTTTTCCCGTAAAGAAAAGCTCAGCATCCTGGAACCCGGCGCAGGTGCGTTACAGAGATATTTCCCGACGAATGAACGATGCCTGTCAACGTCGGTATTGAACTCCTTATAGCCCGACAGATCAGGGCTGTCGTCCATAAAAATCTCGGCGATGGAGAGTTCTTTCAGGTTTATTTGCGGAGAAAAAACGGCATATTCCTGTACCCGATCCGTTGTATGCAGCAGGTTATATAATTGAGTTGTATGCAGCAGGTTATATAATTGATTGGTATCGGAATCCAGTATATAAAGAGCCGCCTGTATATAGCCAATCTCCGGTTGAAGTATGGTGCTGAAAAATCTTATGAGATCGGCCCTACGCTTAATGGATAGCAATTCTGTAGCCACTTTTTGAAGCCGTTCCGTGGAGTGTGAATCACGTAGTAAAACCATAATTGAGTGAGTTCAGCGGTTGAACGCGATCAGAAAGCCTGATTTTTGATAAAGCGGATAGTAAAAATCAAGCCAAATCATAAAAGATTGACTTACTGTGTATTATCAAAATATACAACTCGAATTATCGCGATATATAGCGGGAAATGGAAAAACGATCACGAAATATCATGATTACCAAAATTCGGCAGAACCACTACCTATAAAGTCAGGCTTACCCAATTGACAAGTATTTGTAAATCAATAGCTTTGTAATAGATTCTGCTGCGAAACCCGACGCCTGATTTAAAAAAAACTCAACGTAATCATGTTAGCATCACCTGCTCTTCCTGCTTCCCAGTCTTTCCCTGGTTGGCTGCCGCTCCTGGTAATAATCGGCTGGTTGGTACCGGAATTTGGTCATGGTCAGTTTTATATGCCCCTACCGATCGTTCCGGAAAATAAGCTGGCTCCATTGCAGGCTCTTGTTCGGGAACCGTCCACGTCGCTTCATACCCGTAACCAGACTTTAATCGATCTGGCGAATCTGTATTATAACAAACCGCTAAAGCGATACAAAGACCTGGATAAAGCAGCCGTGTACGCCCGCCGGGTCGACGCAACGGATGGTTCAGGCCAAAGTCAGGCACTGAAGCAGCAGGCCATCACTCTGCTGGCACTCGTAGCCATTGACAAGAACGAGTTCAGTCGGGCCGAAAAGCTGCTGGAGCAGCTTAATGGTCGTCTCAACGTGGATTTACGCTTGCGTTTAGCCTATGCGTACTGTGAAGCGGACAAGGATTTTAAACAGAATGACTGGTCGAAAGCCATCAACCTGGCCAGACAGGTTGTTGATTCGAGTGCAAACAAGCACGACGTTATCCGTGAGATACTGGGTAGTCAACTCATTGCTCTGGTCCATGCTAAACAGCAGGACCCTTCCGCCGAAAACGAGCTGCTCACCATTGCCGAACGTTTAAAAAAAGCAGGCAGCGCCTATTTCCCCAGTACGTATGCGGCCTTGAGTGAATACAACTACTACCTGGGCGATCAATCACAGGCACTTGCCTACTCATTGCTGGCCGTCAAAGCAATGGCCACCACCAAAAACTACAGTATGGCCGGCGACATTTATGCCAATCATGCCATGATGTGGACCGATAACGACGATCATGACAAAGCCGTCTCGTTTATCCAGCTGGCTATCAAATATTATTCACAGCGGGCTGGCCGCTACAATCTGTCTGATCCGGTATTCCTCTTTAACACGGAATATATCTATGGCAAGACCAGCAATTATGAAGAAGATTTGAGGACAATGAAAAAGCTGCTCGCCAGCGTTCCCCCTCAAACCATCTCCGACCATATTTATCATGATGTGATTATGGGTTGCATTTACCGCCGTATGAAAAAATACGAGAGGTGTGAGGTTTACTACAAACGGGCCTACGCGATCAGTAAAAAACATGGTCTGCATCTTTACCGCACGACGGCATCCTTGGGGCAGTTATATACTGATTCCAAACAGTTTGAGAAGGCAAGGCCATTTTTATATGAAGTCCTTCAATTCCCGAAAACTCTTCACGATAATAGTGTCAACAGGCACCTCCATTATATGACCTTTTTAACCGATTCGGCTACAGGGCATTATCAGGAGGCAATCAAACAATTGAGTCTTGCGAGTAGCATGAGCTATTTCAATCTAACCCGTTCCCGAGAAAGCGAAGTACAACGACTTCGTATCGCCTTTGAAGCACAGCAGAAAGAAGATGAAATCAATATCAAAAATCAGAATATCCGACTGTTAAACCAGAATGCCAGTATCCAGGAAGAGCGGCTTCGCAATGCCAACCTGAATATGGGCATGGCAGGCATCATCGTCCTGTTTTTAGTTGTCAGTTCGGCATTGATTTTTTCAAAATACCAACAAAACAGGCAAAACAGTCAAGCCATCGAACAAAAGAATACAATCATTACGGAGAAAAACCAGATCCTGGAACACTTACTCGATGAGAAGGAATGGCTACTGAAAGAAGTCCATCATCGGGTCAAAAATAATTTGCACACGATATTCTGCCTGCTCGAAAGCCAGGGCACGTTCCTGGGCAGTGATGCACTGAAGGTCTTGGAAACGAGTCAGCACCGAATTTATGCCATGTCGTTGATCCACCAGAAGCTTTATCAATCCGACGACATCACCACCGTCGATATGAAAAGCTATTTAGCGGAGTTCCTCCTCTTTCTGGCCGAAAGTTTTGACCACTCCGATCGAATCAGGATTGTACAGGAAATAGATTCGGTAAAGATGCCCAGTACGCAGGCAGTTCCTTTGGCCCTAATCATCAATGAAAGTGTAACGAATGCCTTTAAACATGCGTTTCCGGGAAACCTTAAGGGAGTTATACAGGTAAAACTTCACCAGCTAGACAACAAGTTGCTGTTAACTGTTGAAGACAATGGCATTGGCTGGAATGAAAGCGTTTATAACTATCAAAAATCGTTAGGTATTCAACTCATGAAGGGTCTAAGCGAAGAGTTGGGCGCCCGGATTTATTTTGACAATCAGGAAGGAACAAGGATTTCACTTGTGATGAACTATAAACTTAAAGAGGAAGAAAAAATTCAAAATGGATTGTTTGTGTAGTTGACACTTCAGTAACAGGGGGTTTTGCCTGATTAAGGCGACTTCACATATTGTAGAGTCATAGCAGTATAAAAATCATACTCAAATAAAGCTTGGCCAAATCAGCGCTTATTATAACTCAGGGAGACAGCCAGCCCTTTTTCTTAAAAGTCATAAATCGTTCATGAAAAGGTTATTTAACTGTACTTGTTTGTCCTATAATATGCTATCAATGAATGATTTGTGGCGATTAAAGCATAAACTAAAAATTTTCAGAAAAACCTCCGATTGCGACCAGTGCTGCCCAGCATGCATGTGAATGGGGAATGAAACTAAAATTTTATTCCCTAGCTTCGGCCATCCGATTCCAACCAACTGTCCCGATTAAATCAGTAACCTGAAAAGCCGCGCCAATAGGACCTGGACGCGGCTTTTTGATTCAGGATAGTGTACCGACTAAATCACCGGTTTATACAAAAAAAATCGTTAGCCAGCTGGCGCTGTTTCTCTTTTACATTGGCCGACTTTATGCATCGCTCATTGCAAAGTGACGTTACAAGTCGCCGATATAACCATTTGAGTGCTGATGACAAATGGTCATGATTTTGCCCGCTGCCCGCTCAGCCAATTCTTTACGTTCACTGGGAGAGCCGGATACCGCAAACAAGGCTACCTTGTACGAAACGGCTCAAAGGTAGCGGGGCCAACCCAGGAGCGCAAACCGGTACGCAACCGATTCATCGCCCGCTACCGACGACTGCTTTTCCCAAATGCGGCATTCAGGTAGTTTTTGTTGGAAGTACCGGGCCGGTTTAGCCAGTTTTGACCCGTCGGAACGAACCAGACGCCTGTCAACGCGCCTGTTCGGCGGGCAACACTCCATTCTCTGCTTGACCAGTAAACACCTCATACCAATGAAAAATCTACGCATCACGGGGTTAGCCACCTGCTTCATGCTTTCGTCGTTTGCGCTGGCAACTCCGCCCGCAAAATCGCTTTCATTAGTCACGTCAATTAAACCAATCATGACAAATTTAGGGGAATCCTACACCGACGTTGTGGACTGTGGCAATGCGTCGCAACTCGATTTATTCCGTAGGGCCAGATTGTGGCTCGTGCAGGCCGCGGCCGATGAATCGCTCTTGCTCAGCGACCCACAAACCGGCGATCTGGCGGGCTGCCTGAGGCCGATGATAATCCTCCCCCGTTCGGCATCTTCGGCGGGTAGCCTCCATCGCTACCGCTGTCTGCTGGTGATTGAGTGCGCTAACCGGAAATACCGGGCCACCATCACCCGCATTGACCTCGACGACAACGGCAGGATGCAGCCCATTTCGCCCCAGACCTACCGCCAGAAGGCTCCCGAAGTGTATGCCGAACTCGATAAGCAGTTGAAAGGGTTTTTGGCTTCATTGCAGCAGGATGTGAAAGGGTATAAGCCGTTTTAATGCCTCAACTACGCTATACTCATGAATACCTATCTGTTAAGTCTGGTTGCAATAAGCCTTGCGCTGGGTTCCTGGCTATGCGTTCGGCTGGGCTACAGCTTTCTGCCGCCGTCGTGGGATGATAAGCCGTTCTGGATTGGCTTCCTGCTGTACATCGCTGCGATGATTGTTTCGGGAGTAGCCGTCATCCGGGCGTTTGGGTACGCTGGCTTAACCACGACGGCCTGGTGGCAGGGTTTACTGGCTGTGCTGCTGGCGCTGGCGGCTGGGCTCATGGCTTTGTTAGCCTTTGTGTTCATCTACGGCGAGGGGATGCAGGGTTATTCGGATCGCTGATGCTTACCTTCCCATACACTTATCACCGTGATTGACGACATTTTCTCCCCTGGCCACGCCTACAAAATTACTTTTAGCTGCTACGAAGTACGCATGAGCCACTGGATTGAGCAGCCGCACCTGATTCGGGTGGGCGACGACGCTACGCTATTCAGCCTGAACGGTGATGCCTGGTCAACCTTTACCGTGAACTGGTTGGACGACCAGACCGTCGCGATGCGGGTCGCTAAGTATCCGGGCCGTGTTTCCTGCGCGCTGGTGCTGAATGCCGCTACCGATCAGGGTACGGCCACCAACCCGTTTCGGTCGTTCTCGGGTACGCTCCGGGAAGTGAGCGACTGGGTGCTGAATTTATAACCATTACCTCCTTTCAAAAGAACTATCTTAACAACCAATCCCATGAACAAAACCTTCCTCTTCCTCCTGCTTGCCGGTAACGTGGCCTTTTCGGCGTATGGCCAATACGCCCTACCAACGACGGTGACGCACAAGAGCACCTCGCGCAGCATCACCACCCTGGATTACAGCCTGAACGCCGTGCTCTGGCAGCAACGCTCGGGCGAGTATCGCGCCCTGTGCTACCAGGCGTTTGCGCTGGCCAAACTGCAACTGGCCGAGACGTTACGTCAAAATCCCAAACCGACTAAATCACTGGCCATTATTACCGATATTGACGAAAGCATCTTAGACAACAGCCCCCAGCAGGCGCAGGACCTGCTGAACCACACGACCTACAGCGAGAAAAGCTGGAAAGCCTGGACGGCTCAGGCCCGCGCCAAGCCCCTGCCCGGTGCGGTTGAGTTCTTTCAGTACGCAGTTCAGAACGGCGTGCAGGTTTTTTACATCAGCAACCGCAGCCAGGACGAACTACCGGCTACCATCCAAAACATGCTGACGGCCGGTTTTCCGCAGGCCGACACCCGGCACGTCATCATGAAAGGCGAAACGGCGGATAAGGAGCCGCGTCGGCAGGCGGTGGGCCAGACGCACGAGATTGTGATGCTGGTGGGCGACAACCTGAACGATTTCGACCGAATGTTCTACAAGCAGGACGCTGACCAGCGCTGCCGACTCGTGGCCGACCAGCACGAACAGTTCGGCACCCGGTTCATCATTCTACCCAATGCGATCTACGGCGACTGGGAATCCGCACTCTGGAACGGCCAGGTCCTCACGCCCGCCGAGGCCGACAACCGCAAGCACAATGCCCTGCAAGGCTACACACCCAGCCTGACGGCCGACGAACCGACTTCCCATAAATAGCCATGAAATTTTACGACTGGAACCTCTACGCACTAGGGTTAACAGTAGGGTCGCTGGTGGTGACTCGACTGACGTATTCGCTGCTACCGGACTCGTGGCAGGGGCTATTCGTCTTCGGTGCATTGATTTTGTATGCACTGGCCTATCCGGTCCTCGGCGGGGCCATCTGGTTCGCCGTTCAGGGGAACGCCATCTGGTGGAAAAGCCTACTGCTGGTGGGTGTAACATTCGTGCAGACCAACATAACGCTGCTGGCGTATCTGTTTCTGATGGCTGAACAGTATAACGGCTCCCTAAACAATCGCTGACGTATGCGCTATACCACCATCTACGATCTCCAGACTCAGCCGGTCATGGACTGGCGGTCGCTGGTGCTGCCTTTTGGCTTAGCCATTGCGGCAGCTTTCATGGCCTATTACACCCGTGCGGGCTTTCACCGATCCGTGGCCCTTGTCTTCGCTGTTTCATTCGTTGTTTTGCCCGTTGGCATTCAGGCGTTCAACTATTACTACTTAACTTCCAGACCTATGAAGGTGGTAGAAGGTAGCGTTTGGGGTTACTGGCGTAAGGATTGGACAACTCGTCACGACGGTAAAAATATACATCACAGCCAGGAAGCGTTTCGCGTAGGCACGACCGAGTTCTGGTATAACCGCAGCCAAACAGCCGGTTTTACCAACGTTGAGCCGGTCGAGTATCCCATCCGCGACGGCCTGCCTGTGCGGATTCACTACGCGAGCGTCCGGCAGATTGATAGTGACGAGATAATCAACATGATCGCTAAACTGGAAGTAGTTGCTGAAGGGGCTTAAGAAGCGGTTCGAGCCAGCCCATCGTTGCGTAGCACCAAAGAATAGAACGAAGTAGTAATTGCGATAAACATTAGGTCGCTAACGCGACGTGCGCTTATTCCTTCCCCAGCATAGACCGCGTTAAAGAATCATAACACGCCCGCCAGGCTTGCCGTACCTCTTCGTTCCATTCGCGGCCCAGGCCCTGTTCAAGCGTCCAGAGCAGGGCTTCGCCCACCAGTTGGTAATGAAACGGTTTGACGCCGTAGCCTTCGTGGCGCTTCGCCAGGTCGACCACTTCATCCAACAGAGCGTCGGGACGGTCAATGCGGGCGACGATGAAACTGAGCATAGCCACGAACTTTTCGTACTGAGCGTCCATGGGTCCTTTGAACAACAGACGTACGCCAGGAAATTCCATGAACAGGCGTCTGTAAAACACGTCGCCCAGCAGATGCGGGTCAACGCCCCGCAGCAGCCGCCAGGTTTTTTTTACGATTTGAATTTGTTGGTCCGTCATGAATGCGTTGGTGTCTGCGTTATAGGCCGGCACAAAAGACCAGCGAATAGCGACCTATTCCAAAAATTTAGATACGAGTCGCGTGATTTAGGCCTTTAACCGTTTGCTCTTTTGCTTTAACTGCGGGGACAACGGCTTACGACTAACTGCCGTTTCTGTGTCATTCATTACTTTCTCGTGACGGTTCGTAGCCAAATCCTTGCAGTTGACGGCGAAAAATGGAAAATTTAAGCTTCCTTATCAGCACCTTTCCTGCCATGAACGCTCTGATTATTGAAGACGAAAAATTAGTCGCCCTCGAACTGGCTGCCAGCATCGCCGAGGTAGCCCCCGCCCTGAACATCATCGGCACGGTCGGTAGCGTGAAAACCGCCCTGCGCTGGTTCTCCGAAAACGCCGAACCCGACCTGATCTTCGCCGACGTGCAGCTCTCCGACGGCGTCAGCTTCCGCATCTTCGAGCAGTTTCAGCTTTCGGGGCCGATCATCTTCACGACGGCCTACAACGAATACGCCATTCAGGCTTTCAAGGTCAACGGTATTGATTACCTGCTGAAGCCCGTTGACCGGGATGAACTGAAGCAGGCCATTGGCCGGGCGCAGTCGCTGGTTAGGGCCAAATCCAATGTGGCGCTCGACGTACAAAAACTGCTGGAAGCCATCAATGCGCCGACCAGCCCCCGCTCGTCGTATAAGGAGCATTTTCTGGGAAACGCCCGCAATAGCTGGGTGCCTATCAAAGTGTCGGACATTGCTTACTTCACCCGCGACCAGTTGAATTTTATGATCACCCATACCAACGAACGGTACATTCTGGATTACGATACCCTTGACCAGATTGAGCTACTGCTCGACCCCAACCAGTTCTACCGCGCTAATCGGCAGTGTATCGTCAACATCGACGCCGTGCAACAGGTGAAAGGGATGGCCAATCTCAAACTCAACCTAAAGCTCAAAGTACCGAATCACCAGTTCGACATTGAGATCAGCCGCGACAAAGCTCCCTCGTTCAAGAAATGGCTCGAAAAATAAACATCGTCGGCTGGATGCGGGCACTACTTCTGACCTGGCTCGTCGGCTGGACCGGGGTATTGAATGGTCAGGACGGCCCGGCCCAATTCGAGTTCCGACACATTCAGGAGAAGGACGGGCTATCATTCAACACGGTTAGTTGCTTTTTGCAGGACCGCGACGGCTTTCTGTGGATCGGCACCTTCGACGGTCTCAACCGCTACGATGGTACAAATTTCATCTATTTCAAAAACCGCCGGAGCGATGCCAACTCGCTGCCGCACAATACGGTATGGGCGCTCTGCGAAGACCTCGACGGCAATATCTGGGTGACAACCGAAACGGGCGTTAGCCGCTACGAGAAGTCCACCGGTCGGTTCCGGTCCTGGCAGAACGTGCAGGGCAGGGCGCTGGGCGTGTGCTCGAACATTCTATGCGACAACAAGGGCGATATCTGGTTTACCAGCACGCGGGCCGGGCTGTTTTGTTACCGGCCCAAAAGCGAATGCATGTCCTGGTTTTCCTTCAACCCGAAAGATGATTTGCAGACGGTTTCAACCCAGATATGGTGGCAGTCTTTATTAGATGATCCGTTGAGCGATGGGCTGTGGGTGGCCGATAAAAAAGAAGGGCTTCGGTATTTCGACAAGAACCGGAAGCAGTTTTATGAATACGTCGATGCTCCGGCACTGAACCGTTACAAAGGCCACACTATCACGGCATTAACCCGCGACGGCGACCAGTTGATTTTTTCCGACGAGACCGAGAAGCACATTGTCATCTTTGATTTACGCCGGGGGAGGGTTGTCAAAACGCTCGTCACCCCTCGCGAGCCGGATAGCGACCCGCCGGAGATAAATCATATTTACGTGGACCGTCAGCACAACCTGTGGGTCTGCACGTGGGGCAACACCCTGTTCTTTGTGGAAGGCGGCACCTACCGGGTTCGGCCGTTGCTCCACCAGGATACGAATCCGCTATCCATTGCGGGTACGTTCTTCTCGGCCGGCTGGCAGCACCCCGACGGGTCGATTTGGCTGGGTACCGTCAACGGCATTTCCATCACCAACCCAAAACAGACGTTTTACGCGGTTCACAACATCAATGCGCTGTTCCCGACCGTGAGCGACGAACAGGGCATCATCGCCTTCCACGAGGAGGAGGATGGTTCGTGGTGGCTCGGCACGGCCAAGCGCGGGCTGCTGCACTATCACCCGCAAACCAACCGGTTATCAATCCACAAGTTGCCGAACGCGACGGCCGCTAATCGATACGGCTCCACCGTCGTCAGCATCATGGCCTACGGAAATGACCTGATTCTGGGCGGTAACAACGCACTCTTTCGGTTCAACAAACGAACCGGGCAGTTTACCACCTTACCTACCCCGCCGTTTGTGACGGCCGACAAGCGACTGATGCACGCGTTTCTTTTGCAGGGAGATGAGCTTTGGATTTGGGGCCAGAGCCGACAGATTTACTGCCAGAACCTGCGGACTGGCCAATGGCGTAATTATCCGGTCGCGTCGGCCATCGATAATCGAAAACTGAAGTTCGGCGCTATTCAGCTCGACCGCAGGGGCGGCTTGTGGCTGCACACGAATACCGACGGATTCGTGCGATTTTCCCAGCAACGTGGCCAGTTCATCCCTGCTGACGCACCGCCCGACGACAACTACAACCAAGCCATCAATAATACGATAGCCTCCTGCGAACAGGACTCGACGGGGCTGTTCTGGCTGGCGTCGGGTGGGTACGGCCTTCTACAGTACGACCCGAAGCGCCGGTCCTACAAGCGCTTAACAGAAAGCGAAGGATTGGTCTATGACCACTGCGGGGCCGCCCTGCCGGATCGCTACGGCCACGTCTGGGTCGGAGCTTACAACCGGTTTTCTGTTTACACGCCCCAAACCAGGCAGTTTACCAACTTTACGTTGCCCTTCAATGAAAGTAGTACCAACTACGATAACCGGCTGTTCTCGTTGAGAAATGGCCATATTGTTGGGGCATTACGGGGTTACTTGGTCGAGTTTTTTCCGGAAAAACTGGCGAATCGCTCAGCGGGGTTTCCCAACAAAGTGCTTGTCAGCTATGTCAGCATAGGCGATACTACGTGGCTCAACCACAGCGGCCTATCCGGCGTTAACCTGAAGGCGGAAGAAACTGGTTTTGCGGTGCATTTTGCGGCTTTAACCTCCGCGTCCCAAACGCCCTTTCGGTACAAGTACCGGCTGGAAGGCTACGATGACTGGAAGCAGGCTGATGATGCTGCCTACGCGGTGTATACCCGGATACCCGGTGGTAACTATACATTTTCCGTAAAGGGCGTGGCGGCCGATGGCCGGGAAACGCCCGTCAGCAGTTTAGCTATTCATATCGACACGTTATTTTACCGGACCGTCTGGTTCTGGGCCTGCGTGGGGTTTATTCTGCTGGGGCTGGTAGTCGGGTTTCTATGGTACCGATCTGAACAGGTCGCGCAGGTGCATGATTTACAGGTGCAGGCTACCCGGCTGGCTCGCGACAAATCGGAGATTCAGTACCAGAACCTAATTAATCACCTCAACCCGCACTTTCTGTTCAACAGCCTGACCTCCCTCAACAGTCTGATCAACATCAACCCGCGCGAGGCTTCCACGTTCCTGCGTAAGTTGTCGCTTATTTATCGCTACATCCTGCAAAACAAAGATAAGGAACTCGTCACACTGGACGATGAGTTGACCTTCGTGCAACACTACATCGACCTTCAGAAGTCGCGCTTTGACGACGCCCTGCAAATCAGAATGGACGTTCCCGCCGACTACCGCACCCGCCTGATTGTACCGGTCACGATTCAGAACCTCCTCGAAAACGCCATCAAGCACAATACCATCGACGAAGATAGCCCGCTGGTGATTCAGATTTATCCCGAGCGGGACTGTTTGTGCATCGTAAACAACCTCCAGACGAAAAGCTTCGTGGAGACTTCCAACAAGCAGGGGCTGGCCAGCCTGAAGTCGATGTATCACTACCTGAGCCACCGCGAAATCGACGTCAGCGAAACGGACACTCACTTTACGGTGAAAGTGCCGCTCTTATAACTGGCCAAAAACAACTCATGAGCCGTTGGCAACTATTCATCTGCGTTTCTGCGTCGGTAAGCGTATTTCTTTTTGTGGACGGCACACACGGTTTCAACTTGGTCGGTATAACTTATACGATCATGCCTGGCTATATCTTTTTCGCATTCAGTATTTTGTTCTACGTGGGTCTGGCGCTACAGACGGTCTCTAAACCGGCTTCTGGTGGTGACAATGCCATGGGGTACGGTCTGGCGCTGGCCTTCTTAGGATTGGGGTTTGGGGTCAGCAGTTTAGCGCTGACGATTACACTTTCTGCCAGGGGCGGCTTCTATTGGGTTGGTGCCGAGGCAGGCGGACGCACGGCTACGGTATTCGCAGCCTGGTTGTGCGTCGTGATGACGACCTTTTTCTGCGCTTTGTTTAAGTCGGAGTGGCACAGCAACGACGACAACACCTATCCCCAGTTTCTGCACGGATTAGCCGTATGGCATGGTCAACTTTGGCTTCCGTTGCTCTGGTTAGCGGCCTGTTTTTTGTCGCTTAACACCCATTGGCAGGCAAGTCTTTCGCCCATTGCCCTAAAGGCTCCTTTCTTTGCTGGGCTGGCTATCAGCGCGGTTTTTTGTGGCGGACTGGCCGTGGGGCACTTGCGGGACTCAGTCAGGCAGTCGGAAGCTGAATGGGAACGACAGCAACAGCAGAAGGACCAATGGCACCAGCAAACCCTGGACTTTATTGCCTCGCAGAAGCCCGAAGACCCCATCATCGGCTTATTAGTACACACGAATCAATTTCAACAGAATGATGTTCGTCAGGCAGCCCTCACCAAAATCAAAACCCATCCCGATTGGGAAACGGAAATCTTACTGCTGCTGAAAAACAGGAATGCCTACCGGGAGGTGTATTATTTCTTAGATGGCAACAAGGTCACGCGCTCGCGGGAGTTTACCGAGGCCCTGAACCACAGCATCGGCTGGCTGGCGGAAACAGTCGCCTACGAAATAAAAAACAGCAATAACCTGCAATCCTGGAGCTTCGATTCCTACGGCATCAGCCAGGCGCTCCGGTCCATTGACGGGCAGTTTCAGCATCAGCATGTCGATTTCCGCCCCACTGTTCGCAAACTCACCCAGGCCCTGAAGACCTCGCCAACCGACGACCGGTTCAAAGGCGTCAAGTTCCCTGTTACCGACGAAGTCGATGCGTGGCTGAACCAGCACAAGTGACGGTTTTAACACCAGCGTCTTTCTCAAATGATGGCCTGCGTTGTTGTGACCCTGACGGGACAGGGCTATACACAGGCTACCCGTTATGCTACAGACGTAGGGTTCAGTCCGACATATCGGCTGACGCAACATATACTAATGCTTCAAACTCCTTAAGCCGGTTTTGCGCCTAGCCGTTCGGTCAGTTCCTGTTGCAGGACCGCCAGGTACGGCTGTCGCTTGGCGGGGGTGCCGCTGGTTAGGTTGACGGCTTCGTTCAATATCAGCATCACGTCGGTACGGCCGAGCAGTTGCAGCAGAGCCTCGGCGCAGTTGCAGCGGATAAGGTAATCAAGCTCGTCGCGTTGCAGCACCCGGAACAGCGTCCAGCCTGCCTGTGGCAGCGTAGCCTCCTCGGCCAGGGTATACCAAATCATGTTATACACGCCGTATTCGCCCCGCTCGATGCGGTTGAGGATGGCCGCAACAGATTGTGCGTTATACAGATCGTACTCTTGCTGAGCCGCTTTTTCATAATCTTCCTGCCAGGACACGGTATAGATAGGGTTTGAGTTCGTGGGGGTTCGATTCCATGATTTTAATAGAGAGTTTTATGGTTTCACAACAGAAAATGCAATGCCCAACGAAGCCACCAGCATCGGAAAGCCAATGCCCATCAGGATAACAGGCACCAGCCAGAGGCTCATGAACTCGTCTATTTCGGCCTTTTCTAACTCATTTGGTAGATACACAACCCCTACCGACTGCCCAATGGAATGGCTGGGCTGCGACGACCCCACCGATGAGGTGAACGTAACGGTTTGCCCCGTTTGCGTTCGGTAGCGAACGACGGGGTAATAGACGGTATCGTAATGTGGCTCGTCCCGGTTGAAGCTATCGACCGATTCTTTACCGGCGTGGTCGATTACTTCACCGGTAACCCGTACCGATTTGGCCAGCCACTTACTGGTTTTTCGATAGCTGAAGAAGCTCCCCAGCAGCATGTTGATGCCGATAAAGCCAAACACGGCGACCAGAATAGTCGGGGTTGTTGCCGGCAGCCGACCGGTCAGAAACCCGTAAAGGCCAGCGAGCAGGGCAACGGTGTCGATAAGAAAGCAGAGACGAAGCATGGTTATCGGCGTGATTCAGGTTAATTCCAGCGAACGGGTTTTCCGGAGATAAAGCTAATCAGGATGACCAGACCCATGAGTTGGAAGAATGCACCGATCAGGGCGGCAAAACCGTCCGGAATGCTGGCCAGCACCGTAGCCAGCGTTGACTGACCGTTCTGGTTAAGCCAATAGCTGATGGGAAGACCCACCAGAAGCGTTCCGAAGATGGGTGCCCATACACTGAAATAGTCGTCGTTGGTGGCGCTGCGCAGTCCGTCCAGGAAAAAGAAAACCGCCAGCAGCAGCGTGAAGCCATTGATGACCCAGCAGATTTTTAGGAATGTCATGGTTAAATGAGTTTTCGAGTTGTAAACGAAACGTTAATTCCACCGCCCGTCGCTAAAGAGCAACATGATTACCAGCACGATTGGCCAGAGCAGATAGGACAGCGCCAGGAATGTGAACCCCGGCCCCGCTTTATCCTGCACGATGGCCAGATTGTAGGCCCACCCCAACGTAGTTAGTATGGCAGCGCATCCCAGCAGGAAAATAAGGCCGCTCTTGGTTGTATAGTATGCACTTGGCGGGAACAGCAGCGACCAAAAGGTCATCACGAAATAAAACAAGCTAATCAGGGCATTGATGAGTAGTGGGATGCAGAAGAAGATTTTAATAACCGGGTGCATAGCTGATGGGATAAGATTCCGACGGGTGCGTACTGGCGATGGCCGGGCGCGTGGCGGCCATCATTGTTTCTGCCAGCAGTGTGTAGCAGGCCGTCCAGGCGTCCCGCACGTCGGGCATCCAGTTTGATGTCAGCGCCTGTTCAAGCGTCCAGAGCAGGGCCTGACCGACGTAAGCGTAGTGATGTTCCTGTACGCCGTAGCGCTCGTGGCGCCGGGCCAGCGCTGTTACGTCCTGCACAATCCTGTCCAAATTGTTGAGTCGGCTGACGACGTAGGTCAACATGGTCATCAGCTTGACCGACTGCTCGGGCAGGGGCGTCCGGCTGAACAGCGGACGTACCTCAGGGGCAACTTCGAATAAGCGGTGGTAGAATACGCGCCCAACGGTTTCGGGCGCTACGTCGGCAAGGAGCAGGAAGCTCCTGCGGACCAATCGGGTTTGTTCAATAGTCATGAGTCGTTGCGTTGTTTACGTGATTACGGCCCAAAACTATGGATGCGGCCCGGCCTCGTCAAAGAAGATACACCGAGGGGTAATTTATTCGTAACAGACGACGCAGAAAGCCTGATGAATTGCGAAGTGGCCTGCCTTTCACTCCAATTACTTCGCTGATTTTAGCCTTTCCTGAGCTTACAAGGACATTTTTATCCCAATTAGACCATTCGTTGCCGCCTGCCGACGATTCGTTGGCTCGGGGTCGCGGTTGGGGGTAAAATTCTTGAACCCAGCTTGGTGGGCGGCTCAACTTTGCCCCGTCAATCAGCCCACGGTGGGCCAGATATTTACCTCATCATTCACTTTTTTTCCGACACAAACAACACGTACAAATGAAACACGCATTGGTGCTCATTACCCTGGCCGCATTGGTGGGCCTGTCGTCCTGCGACAAAAACGCCGTTATTGACTCGGTTCAGCCAACCCCGGCCACTGGTGTTGAAGTGCTTACAGCTTCGGCCAAAGCCGACGACATGCCGCCTCTGACCACGCCCCACCGGCTCATCAAGCACGGCAACCGCACGCTGACCTACGACGAGAAGAACCGCTTGACTCAGGTGACCGACGGCTCTTCAGTGACGACGTTCGAATACAAGCCCGGTCATTGCTACTCGACGACTACCCGCGGTGGCCTTGTGGCCAGTAGGGTCGATTACGAGCTAACGCCCACGGGCCGTTGTTCGTACCTAACGTACAGCCGGTTTCTCGGCTTTCACCCGAAGACGAAGCAGCCAAATTACTTCACTACAAAATATTCGTTGGTCTCTTATGCGGAAACAGGCCGATTAGGTCATATGGCGAACGACACGTATGACAGCTTTGAGAAATACGAGTTCAAGTACGATGCAAACAATAACCTCAGCCAGATCAAGTACTACGACCACTCAGGCAAATTAACGCGGACGACGACTCTCACCTACGACAAGCCCTACGCCGGTGCCCCGCAGATTGACTTCTACGAGTTAAATCCCGACATCAACGCGGAGTACATGGACCCGTACCTAAACGTCTTCGGCGAATTCAGCAAGTACTTAGTACGCTCAAAGAAGGTGGTGGTCAACAACATGCTGACGACGAACGAGTATTACAAGTACAAGCTCAACATCGACGGCTACGTAACGGCCCGCGACCGCTACGACGGAGCGACCCACGCCTATCAGGATTCAACCCCGTTCGAGTTCGTAGCCATTCCGCCCATTTTGTCGCCCATCGGTAAGTAAACCGTCGTTGCTGCGGGCGCAGCAATGACAACCCCATCATTCACTTTTTCAACCAAATTCAAACAACACATACCCGTGAAACGCATCTTGTTTTCGCTTGTCCTGGTCGCCGTAGCGGGCCTGACCGCCTGCCAGAAAGAGGCTGATGTTAAACCCATTATTCTACAGGCTACCCCGACCGGCGCTCGCCTGTCGGCCCCCAGTCACATAATCGCCGGACCCCAGAAACGGCTGCTGAGCGACGGCGGCATTACGCTTAGCTACGCTCCCGACGGTCGGTTAAAAACCTATACGTCGGGCCAGTTCAATGCTGAACTGACGTATCTGTCTGCCTCGGCAGCTGACCTCTACCCCGGTTATAAACCAGCTAAAGGCATCCGGTTGCAAGGTATTTTTGAGGGCAAGCCCACCCAATGGACCCTTTACTACCTGCTCGATGCCGAAGGCGTGTGCCAGCGGCTCGTTCTGACGGCACCGGACGGCACCCATTACTTCCAGTACACCTACAATGCCAAGGGCCAACTGATGGCCGTTTCGCAACCGGCGATTCAGCTTTTCTGGGGTTTGCTGTACGATGAACAGGATCAGCTCAGCCGGGTACGTGTTTTCCGGAAGGGTAAGATGGACGAGGAAACGATCCTGAGCTACAAGTCGGCGAACGGCTCGATTCAGCCCAACAAGCTGGGTCATTACGCCGACGTCAGTCTGTTGAACTTCCATTACTTTCGTTACCTGCCCATTTTCGGCAAGTCGGGCAACTTCCTGGTTCAACGCGAGAAGACCACCAAAGTACTAACGGGCGAAACAACGTCGGACTTCAGACTCGACTACACCCTTGACCCGGATGGGTATATCAAGACCCGGGCAACGACGAACCTGCTGACCAACAAAACCGGTCAACCTATGCAGCACACCTATGAGGTAATAAACTCGCCGGTGGAGTAATAAGCCTCGAACCGGCGTAGTGCCCGGCCACAGCGACCCCGTTACGACCGTGTAGTGGGGTCTGTTAGGAACGTCGCGGTTCCAAAGCCACCAAACCGGCCAACGATTGGTGCCGGAACGTCAGCGGTTCATGGCCCACCCTGCGTCATTCAATGCCTAATTTTTGGTTTCGGGCGGGCCGCCGAACCACCTTTGCCCTAAGCAACCGCTCTTGTGCCATAATTAACACCACGACAAGCTTTACAAACAAGCTCATTCACCATTGACAATGACAACCAATCTCCTCTTCTCCGTGCTGCTGAAAACCCTCTTTGCCGCAGGCATGGGGTTTGGGCAACCCAGTAAACCACCCAAAGATTACTTAGGGGTTCCGGGGCCAATTCGGTTTGCGGATAACGCTTACCAGTTAGCCTGGACGGCTCACCCTTCTGCTACCTTCTACAAGCAGGAATACATCGCTGCCGGAGATAAGCCTGAGCAGTTTAAAACCATGCTGTTAGTGGACGTTATCACGAATCCGGTTGAACTTCGCGATGTAGTCCGAACTAAGACTGACGAGCTGCAACGGCTCAAACAACAGAATCCGCTGGTCAGCTATGAGGTGTTTGAACGAAATGGAGAGTACTTGCTCGATTTTCTGCTGAGTCAGAATACCCCCGATGGAAAACGGATCCGGATTGTTGAACGGAACGTGTACCGCTACAAAACAGTCGTGACCAAATCAGGACAGCCAGCGGTGCTTTTGTTTGGCGTAAGCACCCGAGGGTACGACGGCGAGGTTACTCCGTTTTTAGCTGCGCTGAAGGCCAACCGGTCAATCATGCTCCGTCAGTTTAGTCAGGTTAGTTTGCCGCAGATAGCCATTGTCCATTAACAAAAGCTAATCTCAGCCTTATGAAACGCTCCTTGTTCCTGTTGCTATTTCTGCTGGCTGCACTGTCCTGTTCGCAGCAAACCGGGCGACGTACCGACGGCGCTGCCGGGCCTTTACCGAAAAAAGACACGGCTATCTTTACGTGGGCCACCGAATTATGCGACTACCACAGTACGTATCATCCCGACCGGTACACGAAAGAGCAACTCCGGGCTACGCACGCCCTGTGGTTAGACAACTGGTATTTGGAAGCACCGGCGGTGGCAGCCACCCCTGACGAACTGCCCAACTTGCGGGCTGATGCACTCCGCCACGACTATGAGCAGATGCGAACGCACCTCCAGAACCTGACGCCCGTTAATATACCCTTTTGGCAGCAGCTCAAGCAGCGGAGACTACGGGCGATGGAAGCGGAGTACGCGCTCAAGCAATTAGCCATCAGCGCCTATACGAAACCGGAAGTACTGCGTTACAGCCGGTATGATTCGGCGGGGGCTGCTTACGTGAATGCCTTAACGACCGACGATACAACCGCCCTGTTAACGGCCTGGCAACGGCTCCATGAGGAACAGAAAAAAAACAGCGGTCTGCCCGAGCAACTGGACGAAGCGTTCAGGAAAAAAGTCAAAGCCGCCAACCACTTGCAGTTGGCCCGCGTGGAGTTGATGGCCTACGGCTGGTGGAACCACACCCGGCCGGCGGTGTCGTATGTTGAAGGCAATGACCGGATGGAAGCAGCCTTCAAAGCCTTGTTCACTACTCACGAAACCACCTGTAGCGAACCTTAATGCACCCGTATCGTCACTTTATTCAGGACACGCCCGTATGGGTGTATAAGCTGGTGACACTGGAGGTAGAGCAAACCTAAAACGAAACCGTTCCAGTTACCCAAAACCGCCCCACTTAG
Source organism: Spirosoma sp. KNUC1025 (assembly GCF_045160025.1). Taxonomy (GTDB): domain Bacteria; phylum Bacteroidota; class Bacteroidia; order Cytophagales; family Spirosomataceae; genus Spirosoma. The sequence continues at coordinate 143,775 of NZ_CP087140.1, read as the reverse complement.
CAACCAATACGAAATTTGGATCGAGATTAGGAGCACGTTTTCCAATAACACGCGGCTCGATACAGAACCATCGGGCCAGTCGGTGGTGACGGGTTTCTCGGTCAGGCTGAGCAGGCCCAGGGTCAGCAGGAAGACGGGGTAGGTGAAGCGTTTCGGGAGTAGGTTTAGCGGAAAATACAAATGAACGCAAAATGATCTAAAGTTGGCGTGAGCTCTGGGCTTATGTGACTTAGAGACAGCAAAATCCGGTTGGTGTTATCGTTTATTGTCCAACGAATGCTATTCATTGGATTCATCATTTGCTACCAGCCAATGTACTGTATTAACATGACCGTCAATAATTTCCGTTTATGAGAAAACGTCCAATAGCTTTCGAAAAAAGGTACTGGTTTATACGGCGAAAGCAACTGTGGGTTGCAAAATTGAACGACTCTTGGCATATTGCAGTTGTAGTAATGAAAAAAGGCACTGCTTCCTATGGCATTCGCAACAATTCCTCCACAAACGACGGTATACACCCCCTACACCGTCATTGATAAATCCCGGCAGGGCATGCTTCGTTCAGAAGCCGATCAGGTAGCCCAGTTAGCCGGATTGACCGATGTTGAACTGGCCCGCATTCTGAACATGTCGGTTCGCAACCTTCACCGGCTCAAAGCCGACGATAAACTGGCCCGAGATGCGTCCGAGCGATTGCTGTTACTAACCAATCTATTAAAACATGGACTGGATGTCTTCGATGAGGACGCTCAGACACTGGCTGAATGGCTGCGTTCCCCCATTCGTGAACTCAATACCCAATCCCCCTTGTCGCTCCTAGACACAACGACTGGGTTTGGCCTGGTGGATGATGTGCTGGGTCGCATCGAGCATGGTATTGTCGGATAGTTATCCTGCTCTGTTGATGTTAACCGTTTACCGAACCGTTAAAGCAAAGTACATCCATGAACCCTTGGCTACCGAAGGGGCTCGGCTGTTTGGGGGCCGGTGGAATCCAAAGGGGTACCCCCTCCTGTATACTACCTCCTCCCCTGCTCTGGCCTTAGTCGAATCGTTAGTACACCAACCTCGGGTCAAGTACGAAAAGCTGCCCAAGCTAGTTTTGTTTACCTTAGAGCTACCCGATGACTCGTTAACCACTTGGTCGATGAATGACTTGCCGGCTTACTGGAATGAGGAGAGTTACGAACGTACCCAATGGATTTTAGGTGATTGGCTGAATGAGCCCACTACGCTATTGATGGCTGTTCCCTCCGTGGTGGTGCCGATGTCCTACAACTATTTGCTTCATCCGGCCCATGTAGCTTTTGGCCAAATCCGGGTTCTGCATCAGGAGCCATTTCCAATTGAACGTCGACTCTGGCAGCAGGAAGGTTTATAATTCATTCGATTAGCAAACCTGTACATCGTCAACTAAAAGCGGACTTTGAAATGTAACTTATATTGAGCCATTTGGACAAATCAGTTCATTTAGGATCGTTCACAAAAAGGCCACCTCTCATTAATAACTGAACTACTCATAGTCAGTATCCAAAACCGTTCAGAAAAACCTCCAATTGATTTCAAGGATAGGTATTAGAGTTGTAAGCACCGTAGTACCTCCATAATCTGAATCATCTGCTCTGGTTTCCAGAGGTCACTACGACTAAAGCGAGCATACGCTTGTTGATAGGGTATTTTTGCCTGTTTTAGTACTAAACCGATATTTTTTGTATTCTGTAATCGCTGGGATAACTCCAACTGAGCCTGTTGAAAGTCGAGCACAATCTGTTTATCCTGTGCATCGCCCAACGCATTGATAACGTTCGTTAAATCTTCTGAGGTAAGTAGTCGATGTCCAAGTTTCTTTAAATAGATCGTTGCTGGTGAGCCCGAAAGCAGATCATCCGAAGCCTGGGTGACTAGTTCACTGGCTTTGAGCAGGAAGGCAGAATAATGAACTAGAATCTCATATAGGACATTTTGACCTTTATCAACTTCTTATTGACTTCCCTCCTATCATAGATTCTGTTGCTGCAACTGCCGTGCACATTCAATTATTTCATCACAGACCTTTTTTAAATTAACTTTTTTTGTGCTAAGCTGGCTAACCAGTTGATTGAGTTGCTGCTTTAACTGATTTGTCTTGTCATTCGTAATCGATTGGTGAGATTTAACCTGTTGTGGTTTTGATTTTTCTTGAGCTTGATGAATGACTTTTTCTAATTCGGTTTGATTATGAACTAACTCAGAAAGGTAATCAAGTTGTCCAATCTGCTGGATTAAGGCTTTATCTACCTTAGTCTTACCAGATAGTATATCTTGTTTAAACGCTGGTACTAGTTTTTCTAATCCTTGTGCATAAATCCCATCTCGCTTGATTGTTTTTTCACTAACATTAAATTGTTTTCCGAGTTTTTGAGCGGTATTCTGCACTTTTACAGCTTCATCAGCATCAATCTGTTTGTTTTTTTCTTCAACTCTATTCTCCACAAAAGGGACATTCTGACCTTTTTGCTCTACCCGACTATATTTCCCCTTCTCTTGCTTCTCACGCAAATAGCGTAGACCCCGTAAATAGGACACCTGTTCTGGAGCTAAATTACGCCTACCTAACTGATTATCAATCATAAAGAACTTCACCTGTTCCAAAGAAGGGAAGTTCATCAGATGTACTTTAAAATCTAAATGATACTTCTGGCATATAGCATATCGATTATGCCCATCTATAAGAATATAAACTGTAGTATTCGTTTTTAAATCAGGTATGTATCCCCCTTCTGTCTCCCAAACAAGCAAAGCTTCCCGACAACCATTCTGCTTTATATTTTCTTCTAACTGCATAAACTCGTCTGGTGAGAGCGGAGGTATATATGCAGCAAGTTCAGGTAGAACGAGAATATGTTGCTTTATGTCTTCATGCCGTAGTAGACTCTGATCTTTAATCATCGTCTTTGTCTCCAAGGCCATTTGATATTTTTTTGCCATTGAAATGGAAATAAAAAAGAATAAATTCATTTAGCCAAACCTGCCCGTTGCCCGGATAATTCTAACGCGAGATTACGGTAATCAGCGGCACCATGAGAATCCTTTGCATAAGAAAATATATCCTGTTGAGCGATCTGTGATTCTTTTAAGGCAACGTTCAACCGTATCTCTGTGCTAAAAACTGTAAAATTCGTTAATACACCCCCGCGAATGTAGTTAAGCATATCCCGATGAACGTTTAGTCGTTTATCAACCAACGTGAGGACGATACCCTCAACCGTTAATTCGTGATTGATCCGATCCCGTACTTGCATAATTCGTTCAAACAAATTATTAATCCCTTTCATAGCCGAGGCTTCCGGTTGAAGCGTGATTAAGCAGGAATTTGAGGCAACCAAGGCCGAATTAGTGAATATATTCAAAGCAGGAGGACAATCAATTAGAATATAATCATACTGCGATCGTAAACCTGAGAGTACATTCTTAAGCTGATTGACCCCTCCTACTGCCTGGACTAATTCCAAGTCGGCGTTAGCTAATTCTAAATCGCTAGGTGATAAATCGAAATTGCTGCTTATTGATACAATGGGCAGGGGTTCATTTTTTAACAATGCGTGAACTACTTGTTTTTGTGGCTCCTCAATACCTAACACTTGAGAAAGATTACCTTGGGAGTCTAAATCAATCAGCAGTACTCGATTACCTAATAGCGACAGAGCTTTTCCCAGATTTAGAGTAGTTGTGGTTTTACCAACTCCCCCCTTGTGATTGGCAATTGAAATAACTTTCGCTTTCCTGGATGAAGCATCTACATACCCGTATTTTTTTAAAACAGGATATAAAGCTGCTAAGTGTTTCGTATTGAGAACTCGGTCACCTGCCAGAGCTTTCGTAAGGGTAGTCGTTGGAATACCCGCTTCCTGTTCAATAACGGAAGCAGACAATGCCGGATTCCGTTGAAAAAAGGCTATTACATCCGTGTTGGCAAGCATATACAGAGGTCAATATTTGTCCTAATATTAGGACAAATATTGACCTCTGTCAAGTAATTTTGACTTTTATTGCATTATATTAGTCTTTTGATTTATCCGTGCTTATAAATAAGCTTAATCGGTTTAAGCAGGAAAGTAATTGTAAAAAGCTATAGATGTTCAAATCATTCCTAATCAAGGAAATGACTATATTATTTGATTTACTATAATATTACTTGCAGAAGCAGTTAACAGGAATGACAAAATTTGACGAGCTAAAAAAACGTTTTCCTAACCTGATTCCTGTTCAGGAGATACGATCAAACGTGTCTATTATTGAACTGGCCATACATTATGGCTACTTACCAAAGCTACATAAAGGCAGGAAGCGACCTGTATTAGAAAATAAAGCGTATGACGATGTAATCCTCATCAAGCATGCACATGACGCTAATCAACAAGTTTATCAAAGCGTTGGCAACTTCGCCGATTCAGGGACGATTATTAATTTCATTCGTAACCGATTATCAACTGTCTTTTCTAATTTTAACAAACCTGGAGAGGATGAATTTAGAAACATTGTGAGTGTCCTTTACGAATACTTACGTATTGATCCTGAACAAGTTGATTTAAACAGACTGGCGACGAAACACTTAAAAGAAAAGAGACCTAATCCAGTTTTACCTTTGAATTCGCTCGAATTTAGACCGCTAGAAAAAGACAATTATCTACTCACTCGTCATATTAGTTCAGAGACCCTTAATAGTCCAGAATTTATCAACAGAATTGCCACCCAAATCACCTATTTTGATCCCCAAAATAAGCAGGTAGTTGACTTTGCTACAGTAAAAGAGAACCCTCAGCACAAGTTTATCCTGTTTTCAAATGTTGCTTTTCCGTATTACAATGGGCTATCAACCGAAGTAACAGGCTTAGAAATCCGTAATAAAAGTAGTAAACTACATGCACCGGGTAGTAATCGTCTGAATAGCGTTTTTATATCGAACCCTCCTCCAAAAACGGCACACTTTTTTATTCTAGAAAGCGCTATCGATGCGCTTTCGCTCAGGCAATTACGCCATATAGGCGGAGATAATTCGTTTGATTCAGTATATTTTTCGACGGGTGGCCAGCTTACTCCGCAACAGGTAGATACTATTACGCGGTATATCAATTCTATGAAAAAAGTATCTAATTGGAAAATCAACCTATGTTTTGATCGTGATACAAAGGGATATATATATGATCTTCAATTTATTCAGCAGCTACTATTCACCAAGTTTCCGCTTTACCCTATTGCTACAGGCCTTCACAGTATCGGTTATGCATTGCCTACTCAAAAGATATATAATTCGTTTAAAGAAGAATTACTTGAGCGTATTAAAGTCTACAATCAAGCAATCAAGCTGCATCCACAAACACTTTTAGAAACCGACGCTGCCGAATCTACCAGTTTAATCATTACAATTAACCAAACTGAAGATAAAATTATACTCAGTATTCCGGAGGCTGACGTTCCTCTCTCCCATTTCAGCAAATGTTTATTGGAATTAAGTAAACTTAACAAAAGGTTATGTATTAATAAATCCAGTGCTAAAGACTTTAATCAAGACCTAGAACAAGAAAGCCTTAAAATTTATAATCAGGAGAACTAAAGGCAAGTAGTCTATATAATCTTAAAACCCGAGTTGACAGTATTGTAACAGTGTCAATCAAACTAATAACATAAAATTGAATAAACTAACGGGTAGGAGAGAGGTCATACAGAAATACTTACTTTATCAAATTTTCATTCCAAATCCTTAAATACTAATGGCTGAAGGCGTTCAATAGATTGAAAAAATGGGCCGTACATAACTGGGTTTTGAATATTCTCGAAAAGGGATAGCGTATTATTATAAAATCTCCCAAACATGCCTGATTGCATATGTTGGCGAACCGGTTCGTGCCACTCGGGATGGTCAATCAGTAGTTGGCAAGCTACTTGGTGTTTCGTTTCGGTTAGCGCCTGCAATTTTGCCTCTTCAATGGCCTGTTGCCGCTGTCGGGCTTGCGCCTGTTCTTTAAGTTGTTGCTCTACCGGATCTATCTGTGTATCAGCAACATATTTGGAGGTTGGTAATGGCGTATTGATCATTTTCTGTATATAGCCCGCTACATTTTTAATTACCGTCCCTTGTCTTATTTGCTTCAACGTGTAGCTAATAGCGGTACGCACTTGATCTTCCGATGTTTTTTGAAGCCAGTTTATTACAACTTCACGACTAACAAATTGCGCAACAGAAGCATACAATTGATCAGCAAGATGCTCAGTTCCAGAATCATTGGCTCCATTTATAACTTCTTGCTCTTCTTGAGTAATCTTTTTGGCCTCTCTACTCTTACTGACTGAGATAGTTGGTTTGGCCGCAGGAAGTAGGGGCAAGGCTTGGGTAGACATATGAAAGATAACAGCAGCAACTTTGCGATTACTACGCTCTTCTTTCATTTCATGAACACGAATATTCGTAAATGTATTTAAGTCATTACAAGCTCTAAGCAGTACTTTTTGCTTGAAATTTCCGTAAAGCGGATATTCTTTTTCACCAATTTCAAGGACATCTCGAAGCCGCTCAACCGTATAGCGAATAGAACTCTTTTTTAAGTTCATCTGATGGCGTAGCATCATGTATAAACGTATAGAAAACTGACTATGCACTCCTGAGAGATTACGTACGTCAAATTCAAGGTACTCCGAGCGAAGTTGAAGCAAATACGGTTTTAATTCAGGATGAAACGTAACACGAATTGATTCAGACTTAGTAGTGCCGATTTGTGAACTAGCACTAGTAAGAAAGGGAATAACTGTACGATACCGATTACCATCTTCCTTAGTATGATAAAGTACCATTGTTTTGTTGACCAACCGTTCCGCTGCAGCTTTTATACTTTCGTAACTGCGCCCGTCCCGACTTAAACTAAATAACCGGATAATGTCTGCAACGCGTAATTCATACTCACAGAAAGTTACGTCATCTGGACTAATCATGGTTAGCATTGTGAAAAACACGCGGAATTCCATTACGTCCATGCGATACGTAGCTTCTACGATACCGTTCCTACCCGCTTTCATTCGAGCAATCGTCCGTTCACCTACATCTGATCGTCTTCGTAGTTTCGTCTCCTTCGTCATACCCTTGCACTTCTAAATCACATCAACTTAAGTTAATCCAACCGAACTACAAAAAAATTTGTGTTGACTTTTCAGGGTAATGTTTTGTGGTTTTACATGCATACGTGATCTAGGTTATAGTTACGTGTTAGCGGTTATAGATTAGGAGTTAGTATTTAAAATCTGGTTGTCTTACACCTATTAGTTTCTTTAAGGTTTGGACAATAGGAAAAAGAAAAAAGCCATCAACGTTTAAAAGTGAGAGATTACGTCAGCAAAAAAAGCTATTATAGGTTTACTTGAGCTGCATTCAAGCACAAAATACCTTTCAATTGGGTCTTTGTGGTCTACGTGATCTAGGTTATAGATAGATGTGAATTAAGTTATAGTTGGACGAGAAATAGGTTATAGCTATACGAGATGCAAGGTATAGATAAACGTGAAAGAGGTATTACGTGGACGTGTTATGAGTTATATATTTTGAGTCAATATATTGTAAGTCAATGAGTTGACAGTCTCTAAAAAAAACATTATAAAAAGCTTTGAAAAGAAACACACAGAAAGCTATGTGTGTGAACAGTTAAAATGAAATTTTATTTTGGTGATAGTTTTTTGTTAACCTATTATCTAGAAGTGCATAAATAAAAATATGCGGTGGCTGCGTGATACAGGTTATAGTTTAGGGTAGGAGATGGTATAAGTTGCGTTCGGCGTTCTGTACTTAAAGTTCATATTAAAACTATCGCGTGGCGTGTACTGGACTTGCAACAGTACACTGGAGATTTTTTCTTAAGCAGCCATTGAGATAGTGTAAAAAAAAGATTCCTGCTGACTAGGCGTGCGGTAACCTAAGGTCGAATGTTTCCGTTGGCGATTATACCAACTCTCAATATACTCGAAGGTGGCCAATCGTGCCGCAACCCTCGTCTTAAAACGAGTCTGATTGACTAACTCACTTTTGAATGACTTGAAAAAACTTTCCGCTACAGCGTTATCCCAACAGTTGCCTTTACGGCTCATGCTCTGGGTAACAGGTAAGTCTTTGAACTGATTTTGAAACTCGGTGCAGGCATATTGAATACCCTGGTCCGAATGAAACACCAAATGGCTATCTATTGCTCTGTTCCCAAGTGCCATACGCCATGCTTACACACTAGTTTCCACGGCTTTCAAGCCCTCACTCATGGCCCAGCCAATCACCTTTCGGTCAGCTAAATCTAAAATTATTGTCAAGTATAACCAGCCCTCATCTGTGGGAATATATGTGATGTCTGATACCCATCGCTTCGGCGCTCCGATTTTGGCCTGGTTTGTCGGCCGTAAACTCTCTGTTTAGCAGATTTTTAGCCACCGGATAATTGTGGTTTGAGTCAGTGGTCTGCACACGATACTTTTTGTAGATGATGCTACGGATGCCTGCCTTCTGCATGAGTCTAGCGATGCGGTTACGTGATGCTTTTACGCCTTGTCCGCGAAGTTCATCCGTAATTCGGGGGCTACCGTAGCGACATTGGCTCTCTGTATGTACTCGCCGAATGTGGCTTACTAATTGATTTTGAGTTTGTTGTCTACTTCCAACTGGATGTTTACACCAATAGTAATAGCTACTGCTGCTCACATTCAGCACCTTACACATCTTCTCAACGGGGAAAATCTTGGCGTTCTCCTTTATAAATCGGAATGCCTCCCGTCGCTCCTGGAGAAGATGCCGAACGCCTTTTTTAAGATATCGCGTCGCTTCGGCGCTCCGATCTAATTGAGCGTCTCGAAGCTCCTTCTGTAGCCTTTTTATTTGTTTCTGCTCATCAGTGAGTGTCGAATTGGTGGCTGTGGGACGATCAGTTTTCTTATGACGCTGTCGCCATTTGCTGATTCGCCTTGGATCGATGCCCAGTTCACGGGCGGCTTCCTGAATTGAGTCTTTTGCATATGTCAACTCAACCGCCATTTCTCTGAATGCCTCATCAAATACACGTCTTTTGGTCATAATCAACTTGAAGTTTGCCTCAAATCTGCTGAAAAAAGTCTCCAACCAAATGTAGCAAGTTCACTAGGTGCATCTTTTTTGAGGGCTTTTGATAAAGGCTCCACGGCAACTAAAATGGCTTTATCAACTAATTCAGGAAGTGAACCTTTAATCTGAGATATAAAATCCTCGAAATCAGCATCATTCCCTAAACTAACTGTCTTTCCTTCTAATTGAGGTATATCAACTTTTAGCGTTTCGGTATCTTCTAGTAACTGATCTGCTATCAGCTTTTTTTGCTCTTCACTGATCTGTAGACCTGTGTCCTTCTTAATTCTTTCGGCTATATATAAAGCGCCTAATTTTTTAGGATTGAATGTCTATTCTAACAGTTTTTCAAATCCTTTTTGGTATATATCCATTTATAGTTTTGGGGGTGTGAGTTTATTCAATGTCTTCTGATAACGCCAAGCTTTCGCACTAGCCAATGTGCCTTAAACTTTTTGAATGATCTGTACTTGGCCTTTTAACATGGCAAACGTGTTGCTCTGGCCGACTTGCTAAGCGCCTAATTCCTCGATCAGCGTCAACGTAGTCCGATCCCCTTAGCGAGAGTTGTATAGCAATACAAACTTATTGCAGTAGATCATAGTCGCTAAAACAAACGTGGTGTTAAATATTATAAAGAATTATCGCTTACTCAAAATCAAGATTATTTGCCGGATCAAACCGTGACATAAGATTGTCAGTAAGTCAATGTATTATATTTAGAACATTGTTAATAGTATAGGGAATGGAAGATATTAAAGTGCGTGTAGGGCAACAAATAAGAGAGGCTCGAAAAGCAAAGGGACTCACTTTAAAAGAGGCAGGGCGAATTGTCGGTGTTGCTGAATCAACTTTCAGTTTATACGAGAAAGGTAAACAAAACCTGACGCTTGAAACCTTACAAAAGATTGCTGATGCTTTTGGGGCTAAGTTCGATACTGCCTTTAAATGATCAATATTTTTTTAGGAATTTTCTTTGTATATATACAAAGAAACACTATATTTATAGTGTCAAATGACAACAAAAAGGCCCCAACGCTAACATCTTGGCGGAAGAAGCGAAGGGGCGAGAAATCACAAACCATTACAGTTATGATTACAGCACAAAATAACGCTGTTTCTAACAGCAATCAAAACCCCCTTGAGCAAGTGATCAGCTTGCCACTCGTCTCTACTGGCAGTTTCTACGCCCAAATCGAGACCCTTCGCAATGTTTATCTGCTGACCAAAAACCCCTATATGGTCGCCCAACATGGTCGTTTACTGGCCGATGAAGTGCGCATTCTATCGCGCCAACTTGAAATCCTGATTGAAGGGGTAGACCCTCTGATTAAAGAGGCTATAGCGTTCCATTCAATAGAGGCTGAACAGGTATAAGTCCCATGCATAATATACCGCTTGAGAAGGTTGTTTCAGTAAGCAACCTTGTCCGACTCATTCGCCGGATGGATGAGTACGAAACATGGAAACGGGCTGTATTTATACGGGATAGGTTCACTTGTCAGCACTGCGGGGCTAGAAATGGAGGTAAACGGGTTATTGAAGCCGATCACATTGAAAGCATTACATTACTGGTCAAGGAAAACAAAGTAGATAGTGTCGAGTCGGCGCGTGGTTGTAAGGCTCTTTGGGATGTAAGCAATGGGCGAACACTTTGCCATTCATGCCATGAGCAAACGGAATCGTATCCGGGGCGCTTTGTTTCAGACATGAAAAGATGAATTTAGAGGTTCAGGCTCATAGAAAGGCGTCGAAACTCCTTTTCATGAGCCTGAACCTCTAAATCAGTTAAGAAAAAGTTTCCCACCCGTCGGGCTTTTCGGGACCTTTAGGCGGCTTGGGACCGTCAGGTTGATCCGGTTTGGGCGGATTAGGCTTAGTCGGTTTCGTATTATCCCGCACAATTTGGCGAACATCCTCCTTTATTTGCCGAAAGTTGGCCCGTTTTTCTTCCTCGCTGACCGTCGTAAAGGGCTTAATAGACACTGCTCTAGAAGGTTGAGCCATAAACTGAGTAACAAACTCATTGGTGCTCCCTTCCGCAATAAAGCCAGCAAATTGGCCCGTTTGTAGATCCCGAATTGTCTGCATGGGCAGACGGTCCCGCTGCTGAATGGAGGTACTGGCATTCTGGCTACTGGATGAACTTCTATCTCCTGTGCTCTGACCCGATGAGTAGCTTAGATACTCCACATCTTGTTTGCCAAATAAAGTTGTTACCCGTTGTAATGTTTTGGGATTGGTTGAGCGGCCATAAAACTGATTAGACAGATTACCCAGTAACATCTCTGAATGCTGAGGACCTAATTGACCTTCCATCTGCGAGATGTCTTGTACAGCGTACACGGTGGCCACCTTACTGGACCGTGCGGTAGCAGGCAACTCATGAAAGTTCGGAATGAATAGGGTAGGGGCCTCATCCAATATGATGATGCTAGGCAACCTGTTCGGTTTATTCATTCGCTTGGTGGCCGTCGCAATGATGAGGGAAATTAATGGAGAGTAGGTAGTAGGTAAGTCCGCATCGTTGCCTACTGTTAAAAAGCTTGGCTTTTCGGGGTTGTTTAAATCGAAGGGTACTTCATCCCCGCTCATGACCCAAAAAATCTCCGGCGTATTTAGAACGGCCAAATAGCTTTGAACGGTCGTGAATATACTAGCTAGCGTCTTTTCGGAGTCCTGACTACTGGTGATGGCAGCGACCGATCCACGAACCTCTTCATCAGTTGCTAGTAATTCCAGCAAAGGCTTTGGTTGCGTTTCAATGATGAGGCTACTGGCGTGGGGAAGGGTACAAAACTGAGGGTAGTTATTGCGCAAAAACCAAAGACTACCGGTTAATAAGGCTTCGGCGGTCTGTAACCAAATGTCCCGTTTTAAACTTGATTTGTAATCCAGATTACTAAACGTGGTCATGGCTGCCTCCCGGGCGTAACTGGCGTTGGTAATGAGCTTGGGACTTACCGGATTAATCCGGTGACTACGGGTCAAGTCCGTAAAGTTCACATAGTAATTAGAAACGCTACTACTCTCGTAGGCTCCCGCTACTTCCTCGGCCAGAGTAGGAAATTTCCGATCATACAAAATACCCGTAAAGCCCGCGGCTGCGGACTGCTGGATAATGGGTTCAATGAGACTTTTGCTTTTGCCGGTGCCCGGGCCTCCACAAATAAAAATACCCCGAAAAATATTATAAAGGTCAAGAATTCCGTCCTGAGTCATAAATGAAAAGCGGGGCTGATCATCGCGTACCGGCTCGGGTTCGGATTGCCAGCGAAACAGGGGCTTGCCCGTATGAATCCAATAGCCATATACACCCGTTACCACTAGGGTCATGTAAAACCAAGCGGTAAAGGTGGAGCCCTTGCCTAAAAAGAATTTTAAGAATGGCGAAAGCATCATCCCGCAAAAAATCATCACAAGGGCTAGTACGCCAAAGCGCAGCCAAAGTTTATTCCAAAGAATATGATTGTTAAAATGAGTTTTGCGGGTATAGAAAACCATGCGTAGAGCCAAATCAGGAATAAAATCAATTCCCAATTTTCGTAAAAAACCCATCGCAATCATGATCAAATTTCCTGAGAGTATACCGATACCAATGGCATAAATTAATACAGTCATGTTGATGCTAACTAATCGTTGAGAAGAAGCTAATTAATACGAATCATTATAGGGATAAGTCCTCTTTTTTTCGCTGAGGAATTTGTTCTTTTTCGGCTTGCTCGCTGCGTTGATTTGATCGCTCCGAGAGGAGATAATTCGGTTGTTGCCGTAGGGCTTCCAGCCGTAACGCGATGCGTTCTTCCTGACTGCCTTTCTGCAAGGTGTTGGCATAATTGAACGTTTCGGTTAGGGGCCTCTCGTAGCCAAACTGCCGGTCAAACTGGACTTCGACGGCTTGCTTAAATTCGGTTCGGTCAAACCCTCCTTGCACGGCTCCCTGACTAGTCGCCCGGTGGTTGGTAGCAGGGCTTAGTTTTAGGGGGTGCTTTCGATCAATCTCGCCAGCCTGTTTTTTTTGTTGATACCGGCTTAAGTCTTCCGTTCGGCTGACGATGATATGCACGTGGGTTTGGGGGCCTTCCTTGGATTCACCCTCGACGCGCTGCTGTTGTTGTACGGCTTTATCGGTATGAGAGAAGGTTCGCGCTTGCTCGATCTTGGCGAACCAAACAAGGTCTGAACTCTTTATCCCCTTTCCAAACTGAGCAGCGTATTGGTCCATTGCCCCTCTGGTAAAAGACTCCAATTGGTGACGGTTATTACCCAAATGAGTTAGCTCTGATTGACTCGGGCTCAAGATGACTTGATAGTACTTATCGTCCTGTTGCCCTAAGTGCTTCCGATTCGCGTCAATGGTGGATACTACCTGCGATGCATCCATATTCCCCTTGTCATGGGTGAACCAATTGCCCTCACCTTCTTTTTCTAAGTATTGTACTAATCCAATACAGCTTCCTTTGCCTCCGTTTGTAATTTTGGCCACCATAGCAAGACTAGTGAAATAATTTAACTTGTCTTTTTCATCAAATCCTCATAGACGGCTCGAAACCGTTCCGTTTGAAATTCGGGCTTAAACGCTCCGCCAATAGTCTTAATCTGTGACTGGCGAAGTGTCTTGGGTAAGTCCTGACTGATGAGTTGGAGCAGTAATTTTAGATCGTCGCTCATAGGGCGAAGCAGCTCGTTTTCCTGCTGGCGAATAAAGGAAACTAAACGCTTATCCAGGGCTTTTAGGGCGTCCGTTGGGTTGTCCGCTTTGGGGTCCCGAGGGTCGGCCTGGGTCGCTTTGAAGTAAAAAATCATGGCCTCCAATAGGGCTTTTTTGGTCAAGCCGTAACTCCCGGCCATCCGTTCAAACTTGGCAAATAGATCCGCCGAAATCAAAATCTGCTTGTCTTTTTCCTTCGATTTTTCCATAAAACTCAGTTAAGAATCAGTTATTGTGTATTGATTGTCAGAGATTTATAAACGCAACTCAGTTAATACCTGAGTTTTTTGTGATGTTAAGTCTAGGAAACTGAGTTTAGACCTTTAATCAACCTATTGAAGATCAAATGTTTAATAATAGACCTGCTAATGAAAACTGAGCGTGGTACTGTTCCCGCTCGCTCTTTAAAATAGAGAAAACTAGTAGAGGCTTGCACCAGGTCTAGCTGTACGCTAGTTCCCTAACTAGCCCGAACGTTTGCTGTAGTTTCGCGAAGGCCTCTACCGTCTGGCTAATGTCTTGCTCCTCATGCAGGGCCGTTACGATGAGCCGAAGAATCATCGTTCCTTTGGGCACCACCGGGTACACTACCGGGCTACAAAATATACCGTAGGTATAGCGAAGTTCTCGGAGAAGGTGTGCCGCTTTTTCTTCCGAACAGGTGAGGTAAATGGGGGTGATGGGACTACAGGTATTACCAATATCATAGCCCAGCGCTTGCAAGCCTTCCTGTAGTAGCCGGGTGTTTTTCCAGAGCTTGTTTCGTCTTTCCGTCCCTTCTTGGGCCAATAACTTTAGTTTAAAAAGCACACTGGCAACGGTCAGCAAGGGCAGAGTTCGACCAAATGTTTGGGAGCGTAAATTGTACTTAAAATAGTCGATGAACTCCTTTCGTGCCGCCACAAACCCGCCGGTAGTAGCCAGCGCTTTGGCAAAGGTGCTGATATAAATATCAACTTGGGGCATCAATTCTCCCACTGACCCTCGTTCGCCAAAGCTCATAAACCCATGGGCATCGTCTACCAGCAAAGTAAAATCATAAGTCTGTTTTAGGGTAAGAATTTCGGTTAGGTTGGCCGTATCCCCTCGCATACTGAACACCCCATCCACCAAAACCAAGACTTCACTCCCGGGTTGAACTTTAGACAGGAGCCTTTCCAGTTGATGAATGTCATTGTGTTTGTAAGAGAACTTGGGCCCCTGATGCAGCCGTACGCCATCGATCAAACTGGCATGGACTTGTTGATCGTAGATGATGGTATCATGCCGATCTACTAAACTGTCTACGACGGACAATATACCTTGGTAGCCGAAGTTGAGCAGTAAAACATCCTTATCAAGTAGCTGACTAATTTCCGCTTCCAACTGTTCGTGATAGTGGGTATTGCCAGTCAAAAGTCGTGACCCAGCGGGATAGCCAGCCCCGTATTTTTTGACAAGCTCGGTCTCCGCCTGAATAACGGTTTCATCGGATTGCAGCCCCAAATAATCATTAAAACTCCAGACAATGACCTCCCGGCCTTTGAAGATCATGCGGCTCTTTAATGGCCCTTCGAGTTTGGGATAAATGTATTCGCTTTGGTATTGGCTATACGCACTTAGGCCTCGGTTTTTACGGGTAATTTTTTCGAGTAAACTCATAAATCGTTGAGATAAAGAAGTCCACCTTGGCCCGTTCTAAGGGGGGCTCAGTAGTGGATTTATACTAACTGACTCAATGTCAGCGCTGACTAGGTTTTGTTAATAAAGATTACACTTTCCTATACTCTAAATTACGAAAAGTTGATTAAACGGTAGCTAAATGCACCAAAACTAGTTTTATAGTTTGAAGACTGTAGCTTTTGGTAGTAGGCCAATCAGTAATTCACTGACTGCTTGAATAGGGTGGGGGAGTCGGTGTCCTGAGCCGCCTCAAAATGATCGATGAGCTGCATACCCGAATGTCTGAATGTTTTCAGAAGGGGATGGCTTTACGGGCCAATATGAACTCAGAAGTCAAAAAGCGTTACGATGCTATTAGTCAACCCCGCAACGAAATGATTTTATACGGACCAAAAAAATAGGGGGAAAGGGAAATGAAACGTTTTGCGAATCGACTTGTCGCTGTGCTTGGTGTCGTACTCGTAGTTTGGGTCTGTGGACCTAAAAAGGAGCCTGAACCGGCTTTACCCGGTTACCTGCGCATACCTGCGTCACTAAAAGGCTACGAAGGATCAGGGCTTATTACAGTTAGCGGAGATATAGACGTAAGGGCAGAAGGTCCAGAGGACTTGGATGCCTTTCTAAACACCTATTCCGGTGTAGGGGGTTACGTAATCAAAGACGCGATTAACGCTCAGTTCACGGTTGGTCAGCCAGCAGAATATGCCAAGACGTATACTGTGCCGGCACAATATCAAGCCAATGGTCAACTGCTCACCAAGAACGCACTTCAGCCGGGCAGCTATCCCATGGGTTTCCAGTCGCAGCCAACGCCCACCGGCGCGCAAGCGGATCTGATCCTGAATCTGCCCGGCCCTCAACTCTACAATGCCAAACAGGGTGCGCTAACGATAGCGGAGTCTAGGCTGATCAAAACAGAAGGCCCCGATAATTTATACCGTATTCAGGGAACCTTCCAAACCACCCTGTTCGGTACGGGTATTGGCACGGTATCCTCAAAAGAGTATACGGTCACCGGCACCTTTGATTTGCTGCTTGTCGACTAATCTTATTTCCATTTTCCTATGGTTCCAACGTTTCTTCAGAAGCGCTCCAAACGCAGTTTTACGTCTCGTCTTCTACTGTCAGTTGTGGTAGGCCTCCTTTTGACCGGACTTAGTTTAATGGCGATGATCGTTGTCCTAACGAATCGAACGTTATTTGGGGGAACGAAGCTCTGCCTGCTTACGCTGTTCATGATGAGCATGCTCCCTTGTTGGGCACTGATCGGGAGGCTGAACAGAAAACACCCCTAACCAGGAGGGCCAACGCGGGTTAGGCATTAGCATCGCTTTGCCCGGACCAGTACTAGTCCGGGCTTTTTTAGTGTCTTGACGTACGAATAAACCGAGGTTTTTCTGAACGGCGGCTGGGTAGGAGGGAAGTGGCAGAAAACCTCTCTTTTGGCGTTCAATAAACCCGTTCACTTTAATGGTTCAGTAATTTTCGCTGCGTTGAGGTTTTATTGAACGAGTAATATTAAAAGATGATCTAAAAACAATGTAATCTTGAGCTCACCTACGTTCGATATTTGGCTTCTTATCCTAAGTCTTTTTGATATTTCGATCCATTAATGCTAGAAATTGTTCCTGACTAAGTCCAGTCACGCCAAGCTCTCGATTTAACCCATTTTCTAGCTGTTTGCAAACGTCGGCTATAGCGTTCTTTTTCTTCAATATGGAAGATGAGTCCGCCTGCTTCAAGTAATTCCTTAATTCGTTGGGCCAATCGAGGTGCTCCTCTGCCATCTCGGTTCCTAGTTGAATCAATTGCTTGTTCTCTAAATTTTGTGTGATCATTTCGAGTTCGTTGTTCAGCTTGCTCAAACTCCGTTTCAAGTCGTTTTTCTTCGAGCTCAACATCTGTTCTGAGGCTAATTTCTTTTTTTGAAACTCTCGTTCAAGTTCGTCCTCTGTTCGCTTATAGATTGCAGAAAGGGTTGTTCGTCTAGACTCAATTGCTGCTGTTTCATCTTCTGAATTTGCAATTTGCTGCTCAATGTCTGCAATTTGTCGTTCAATATTTGCTGTTTGCTGGCTAAGTTGTTCTCTTCTTTTTTGACCTGACCATCCTCGTGTTCCAAACTCCTTAATACGTTTCTCAAGTGATGCGACTTCTCCCTCAACCCCTTCAAGGAATCTTGCCCAGCGTTGAATATAGTCCTCTTCTCGTCTGGCCATTCGGTCTCCCTTTTCGCTAAGCTCGCTTTTCTTTGATTGATATCGTCGGCCCAAGTCCGCTTCATATTGTTCAGCTTGTTGACGTAGGTTTCTTTTGAGTCCGAAAGTTCTGAGTCCAAGGCCGCTAAGCTCGTTGTTAATTGTAGTTTGCTCGTTTTCAATTGATCGGAAACTGTCTGCAAATTCAGCTCGAATCGTTTCCTCGTATGTTGCTTGAAGTCGTTGCAATCGTTGTCTATATCGTTCTGAATTTGCCGTAACTCTCGACTCTTCCTCTCTAAGGAATTCTTCAACTGTTCGATATGATTCGCTTGCCAGACACTTTTCAAACGCTCGTACAAGTCCCCCAATTTGCGTTGCTCGGCATCGGTAAGTTTCTTCATAAAACTCGTGAGGGAGTTCATCAATTGATGATACTGATCTCGAAGATTGATTGGAAACTGGTACGTAGTTGGTTGTCGCTTGCTCATAATTGTAGGCCCAATGTGTATGCTGGATGGAGGAAAATGCCTGTTCAATAATCTCGGGTAATGCCTTGGGGATGTTGACTGAAACAGTATTGAGACCAAGACATTTCAGCTTAAAACGCTTCTCATCATTTATTTTGTGAGTTACCACTATTTCAATCAGCAGAATTGGTTTTCCTTCATCATTGAAAAAGGTAACATCAGGTTGTATAAGGAAATACCGTTGAGGAGACTCATACCATTCCGAGCTAGGGCAATATTTGATCTCACCCTCCTCATTCTCAAAAAACACGTATTCTATTTCAACTCTGTCTGCTTGTATAATTTCAGCATCTCGAATTTTCAACGGACGGCCCTCACCTTCTATTTGACTCGTAACAAAGACAGCTGGAACCTTTATTTGCTTAATCCGTTGCAAGATTGCTTTAGCTACTTGATGACGATAGGTTTCGTTCGAGAATGTACATTGGCCTCTATGTTCAACGTCTTTGGGATCGTGTCCGAAATAATGCCTGCGGTCAAATTTCCCCTGGTTGTATGCAATCATTTCTTGTCCACAACCAATGCAGACGTAACCCTTCTTACCACTCTCAGCTTGGTCAATATGGATTACTCGTCGTTCTCCATAATGGGTATTATAAGCAAAAGAATTGTTCTCGTTTAAATCATCTAGCATGGTATTCGGCAATGTGCGACGACTTTTAATCAGCGACCCTTTACTGTATATCGTCAACCGAAAGTGGACAGATGCGGGTGAAAAGAGAAGAGACGGTTTTAAGCACTTTGAACTCGCTGAAAAATATGACTTTTCCGCCGTTGGGCCATTGTTAGCTGCTTGATTTTTTGCCGTTCGGCTACGATTTGCTCTTGGCGGCCCCAGTACGCATCGGCGGGACGTACATTATCCAGCGATTCATGATAGCGTTGGTGATTATAATAATCGACCCACTCGGTTAAGCGATGCCTCAATTCATCCGGACTGTAGTAGTGCTCCAACAACAGCACATTTTTCATCGACCGGTGATACCGCTCTATTTTGCCTTGCGTCATGGGGTGAAAGGGCGCACTGCGAATATGCTCAATACTTTCCCCTTTCAAATACTCCTTCAGATACCGAGACACATAGGCGGAGCCGTTGTCCGACAACATACGAGGACGCTGATCAGCCGTTAAGCTACTGGCTTTTAGAGCCGCTTGCACGGTTTTCTCTACGTCCGTTGCTTGCATACCGGGGCACAGTTCCCACGCTAAAATATAACGCGAGTAGTCATCCAGCACTGTCGAGAGGTAATACCAACCCCAGTTCCTGATCTTAAAGTATGTGAAGTCTGTTTGCCAGAGCTGGTTTGGAGCCGTAGTAGGATTAAAGAACTCATCAGCCGCTTCCATCAATCGGTAGGCTGGGGTCGTAATTAAACCCCGGCTTTTCAGGATACGATAAACTGTAGACTCGGACACAAACCAGCCCTCATTGTCAACAATATAACAGGCTAGTTCACGACAAGATAGATCAGGGCGTTCGAAAGCTAACTCCATCACGCGCCCCTTTTCAGTGGGCGGTAACTGGTTCCAGGCACTGGTGCGACGATAAGTTGGATCAGCCAAGCCATCAAAGCCGTCACTTAAATAGCGTTTGTACCGCACCGGCGGCCCGGCACTCATAAAAGGTAGATCGATTGATACCTAACTCACGAAGGGTGGCTTTGACACTTAAAGATGACTGCTCGACCAGGGTAATGATTTCCATTTTCTCCGATTGGGTCATACGATGGTAGCGGTTAGTCGTCGGCTCTAAGGTTTTTTTTTAACAACCGGTTCTCCAGGCTCAATTCGGCCACCAGTTGTTTGAGGGCTTCATTCTCGGACTTGATGGATTGGACTTCGGGCGCGGTGGCTTCTCGTGTGGTATCACCAGCCAATCGCTTTTTACCAGCTTCGAGAAATTCCTTACTGCTTCGGCAGTCCGATCCAACGGTAGTAAATATTGGTATTGAGCCCTTCTCGCCGACAGATTTCAGCAACTGATTGTTCGCCTTGCAGGCCTTCCAAGACGATGCGAATTTTTTCTTCAGCCGTGTATTGGCGTCGGGTCTGTCGCTGGATGTCTTTAATGATAGATAGCGCGGGTTTGCGCTCAGAGGAAGTGGCTTGAGTCGTTTTAGAACGGCTAGGAGGAGATTTTTTGGTTGAATTGGACATAACCAAGGTGATTTTGGTGAAACAATTTACTGAATTGTCTCTTACCCGTTTCACCCCTTTTGTCCACTTTCATTTGACGACGTACACTAGCTGAAGGGCCAGATTTTGATCTTGCGTAGAGACGCGGGCATAACCTAACTTCATGACGTACTAGTGTCTATCTCACGTCCTTGACGTGAATGTGAGAAATCTATTGTCGATCAAGGAAGCAGGTTGTTGCTATTGAAGGTACAGAATTATCAGTTTATAAGGCTAAAAAAATGATCCCTCTAAGTTTTTTAGAAAGAGGATCACCTATGGCTGACCTGATGGATTAATCATCATTCACGACTGAAACCGTTCACGAAAAGGTTATCTTAAGTGAACGACACTACGAAAAGTACAATATATCCAATTAGTAAAGGCAACGATTGCTTTTAACCAATTTAAGGATATAGTCCTATTTTTCATAATGGTTTATAGGCAATAACATAGCGACACCCGCGTGTACACGGTTTGTGTCAGTTTAGCGCTCATAACACCGGTTTATTTTCATTCATCCTCATTGTAGAACAGGCCTATACCTTTTTGTATAGGTAAGTAAACAAGTAAGAATCGATTCCTCAATTTCCTGAACCGGAATCATTCAGTAGCCATATCTTTTTGCAGCCCAAAATAGCAGACAGAGGCTACTTTATCGGAATCCTTCTGGCCTTAATATCGGACGTTGTCTGCCCAGAATTGTCCGAAATCGTACAGCTAGTTGTTCCCATATCGTCTTTAGTCAAGCTCTGGAAGGGGTATAGCAACATGGTATGATAGTTGAGTCATATAGGCAGACGCAATAATTCATCGACCTATATGCTACGCAACTACCTGAAAATAGCCTGGCGGAACCTGGTTCGTCACAAGGGCTACACCTTCATCAACGTTTTCGGCTTAGCCATTGGGCTGGCCTGTTGTCTGGTTATTTTTCTGTATGTACAGGATGAGCTGCGGTTCGACCGATTTCATGCCAGGGCCAGCCAAATTTATCGCATTATCAACCACCGGAGTTCGGAAGGGGTGCAGATGGTCATGGCCCGGACTCCACCCGCCTATGGCCCCACGCTGACAACCAGCTTTCCGGAGGTTCAGCAGAGTGTACGCCTGTTTGAGTTTGGCAGCAATGAGCTGGTGGCCTACCGCGACAGGAAGTTCTTTGAATCAAACATCCTGCTGGCTGACTCTACGTTCTTTGCTTTGTTTTCCTTTCCCCTTACCCGTGGCGATGCGGCCCAGGTGCTTCGCTCCCCCGATGCGATTGTGCTCTCGGAGACGATGGCCCGCAAATACTTCGGCAGTCAGGATCCCCTGGGTAAGTCATTGACCATTGATGGCACCTACAAATTTCGGGTGACGGGTGTTATGAAGGATGTACCCGTCTCATCGCACCTGAAGGCCAGTTTCGTGGGCTCGTTTAGCGCCTTGCGGGATATAGTCGGCTTGGAACGGCTCAAAAGCTGGGGCTGGCAACAGTTTTATACCTACATCACCCTGGCCGAAGGCAGCGACCCCGCGCAGGTAAACGCCAAACTACCCGCGTTTCTGGCCCAACACGCGCCCGGTGAGGTAGCCCAGCGTAACGCGCGGGATAATTATCAACTGCAAGCACTCACGGATGTTCATCTGCGCTCTTCGGACGTGGAGTATGATATCGCCCAGAAGGGTGATATTCAGTACATTTATGCCTTTTCGCTAGTGGCCGTCTTCACGCTGCTGATTGCCTGTTTCAACTTCATGAACCTCAGTACAGCCCGTTCGGCCCGCCGGGCCAAGGAAGTGGGTATGCGCAAAGCGGTGGGTGCCCAACGCGCGCAACTCATCGGGCAGTTTCTGGGTGAGTCGCTGCTGCAAACGAGTATGGCGCTGGGGCTAGCCCTCTTGCTGACCGGGCTGGTGCTGCCCACGCTGAACGACTGGACGGGTAAATCGCTGTCATTTACGGCTATGCTAACCATCCCGTTTGGGCTGAGTTTACTCGCGGCGGTGGCTCTGGTTGGCTTATTGGCGGGTAGTTACCCCGCTTTTTTTCTGTCAGGCTTCAAGCCGCTCAATGTGCTGAAGGGAGCGGTGAAAGGCGTAGCATCCGGAGCGCTTCTACGCCGGAATCTGGTGGTGGTTCAGTTTGCCGTATCCATTATGCTGATCATCGGCGCAGGCATCGTTTTTCACCAGATTCGCTACATCCAGACCAAGAACCTGGGCTTTTCGAAAGAACAGCTGGTGTTATTGCCCATTCGGACCAAAGCTATGCGCCAGACGATCGAAACCATCAAAGCCGAACTTTCCCAGAACCCCTCGATCGTGGGCGCCACGGCCTGTTACGGGGTGCCGGGTGGCCGCTTTGCGGGCGATGGGATCAATGTGCCGGGCCGTACGGAGCCGTTTTCGACTAATATGTTTCTGGTCGATGAAGACTATATTCCGACGATGGGCATGACGATGGTGGCCGGTCGTAATTTTTCCAAAGGCTATGGTACCGATGCGGGGGAAGGGTTTGTGCTGAACGAAACGGCCGTTCGGGAACTGGGCTGGGGCACCCCCGTCAAGGCCATTGGTCGATCCATCAACTGGCGGCAGTGGGAACCCCCTACCCCCGCCGATTCGATCAAGCGGGGCAAAGTCATTGGCGTGGTGAAAGACTTTAATTACAAGACCATCCACCAGAAAATCGAGCCGATGGTCTTGCAGATCGTTCCCGCCGAATATTCGCACCTGGTGGTTCGTATCCGACCTGGGGCCACAACGACCGCTCTGGGTGTATTGGGCGAGAAATGGCGGGACGTTGCCAGTGAATGGCCCTTCGAGTACACCTTTCTGGATGAGCAATTTGCTGACCAATACCGATCAGAACAGATTTTTGGGAAGGTATTCGGCCTGTTCACCTTCCTGTCCCTCTTCATTACCTGTTTGGGTCTCTTTGGGCTGGCCGCCTTTACGGCTGAACAGAGGACTAAAGAGATTGGCGTTCGTAAGGTGCTAGGGGCTAGTGTTACGAGCATCGTCGCTTTATTGGCCAACGATTTCCTTCAACTGGTGCTCATTGCCCTCCTGATTGCTTCGCCCATCGCCTGGTATGCCATGAGCCATTGGTTAGCCGGATTCGCTTACCGGGTAGCGATCCACTGGTGGATGTTTGCCGGGGCCGGTTTGCTGGCCCTTGGTATTGCCTTTTTAACGGTCTTCTTCCAAAGTGTAAAGGCTGCCTTGACCAATCCCGTTAACAGCTTACGAAGCGACTAAGGCGTACTTAAAAACGGCGTGAACGCCTACTGACCGGGCTGCCTGGCGTCAATGGAGGAGCCTCATGGATCCCATTAGAGTGGTTATTAGGCGGTCAATCGTCCTGTCAGTGGCCACCTAGTCTCCTGGACGGGTAACTAAACGGATGGCTCAGGTTCGCCCTGGCGATCCAACATCGTTTGAAACGGCTTTTTTATCATCCTGTTTGGCTAACTCAATCCCCTTATGTTTCGAAATTTTTTTAAGACGGCTTACCGAAAGCTATACCGACATAAATTCTTTACCGTACTAAGCGTCATGGGCCTGGCTCTTGGCATGTCCATCAGTTTATTGTTCGTGGCGCTGCTAACTTTTCTGTACCGATTTGACGATTTCCATCCCCACAAAGACCGGATCTATCGGATCACCACGCAACTACTGGATAAAAAAGAAAATCCCCGGTATGCCTCCGCGCCGATGGGGCTGGCCCAAAAACTAAAGACTGAATTGGCCGGCGTCGAAAAAGTGGTCCGGATACACAGTTCCTTTGGCGGGGAGGCCAGCTACCAGGAAAAGAAGATTCGCCTGAGGGGCTATTTTGCCGATCCTGCGTTTTTTGACGTGTTTAGTTTCCCCTTTCAGCAAGGCAATCCGGCCACCGCCCTCACTAAACCCAATGCCCTGGTTCTCACCCAAACCCAAGCCATCAAACTGTTCGGTAGCGCGGATGTGATGGGGAAAGTCATCACCCTGGAACCGTATGGCGATTTGGTGGTTACCGGTATCTTGAACGATGTCCCCCTCAATTCACACCTGCAGTTTGAGGCCATCGCCTCCTATGCCACCTTACTGTCGTATAAAGGGGCTTCGTTTCTGGAGGATAACCAGGGGTGGCAATCGTTTGCTAATTCATACGTGTACGTGCGTCTTATTAACGACTATGAGCCCGCTGGGATTGAGGGGTATCTGAATGAACTAGCTAAACAGCGCTATACCAACCCGACCCGTCAAGCATCGTTTCAGCTTCAGCCACTGACTAAAATCGTACCCGGTCCTCAATTAGTTGATTCGTTAGGGACCACCTATGATTTTCTGCTCCTGTTGGTGGTTGGCTCGCTGTCGCTGATGATACTCCTGCCCGCCTGTTCAAACTATGCCCATCTGTCGATCGCCCAATCCCTGGAGCGCATGAAGGAAATTGGGATCAGAAAGGTGCTGGGCGGACAACGAAAGCAGATCTTTTTTCAGTTCATTACCGAATCAATTCTCCTGGTGGGATTGGCCCTGTTGCTTTCCTACGTCATTTTTGATGTATTGCGACGCGATTTCATTTATCAAATGATCGAAACCGGGCCCCTGGATCTATCCCCAACCTGGGCCACCTACCTGGGTTTTGTGTTATTGGCCCTGGGGGTTGGTTTTGCCGCTGGTGTTGTTCCCGCGCTTTATTTCGCCAGGCTTACGCCCATCAAGGCCTTGACCGGCAAAGACCTAACGGCAAGCCGTGGCTCGATCTTCCGGAAGCTGATGTTAACCAGTCAGTTTATGCTCTCGCTGGGTTTTATTATGGCGGTTGTCATTATGATGCGGCAGTATCAGTACGCACTCCAGTATGATTTAGGGTTTGAGCAACAGAATGCCCTTGATGTTGACCTGCAGCACATCGATCCGCAGCGTTTCAAAAATGAGTTTGGTCAGTTATCCGCCGTCAAGCGAATTTCACTGTCCTCCCATATTTTAGGCATTGAATCAGCCCCGGAACAATCCATCAAAACGTCCGCTCAGGGCGATTCGATCCAGGCCTCCTCCATGTCCATTGATGAGGCGTTTATTTCAAACCTGAAATTAACGTTACTGGCCGGGAGAGATTTTGGCCGGAATGCCTCCGAGAACGCACGCTTGATTCTGGTCAATGAAGAGTTTGTCAAAACGTTAAACCTGAAGAATCCGTCGGCGGCGATTAATCGATCCGTCTTCTTGGCGGATGGCCGGGAGGTGCGCATCGCTGGGGTCTTGAAGAATTTTCATTATGCGGGTCTTAAAAGCCCGATCCGAAGTTTCTTTTTTGATTATAATCCTGCCCGATTTACCTACGCTACGCTGAAACTTGAGTCAAGTTCAGTGCTGAGTGAGCTCACCAAGATGGAATCGCTCTGGAAAAAGACCGGGGTAGCGGCAAATTCACGGCCCAGCTTTACGCCGATGAGCTTAAAGAAGCCTACCGTTTTTACACCGTGATTATTAAGCTATGGGGCTTTTTGGGGTTTTTAGCAATTACGGTTTCCTGCCTGGGTTTGCTCGGCACGGTGTCGTTCACCGTTCAGAAACGGGTCAAAGAAATAAGCATTCGAAAGGTGCTGGGTGCCACCTCAGAAAGTCTGGTCGTAATGTTGTCAAAGGAATTTGTCTGGCTCCTGGTCATTGCCAGCCTGGTTACCCTTCCAATAATATATTTGTTGTTTAATCAACTGCTGATCAGCGTTCAGTATTACCGACTCGAAATTGGGTGGCTGGAAATGGTGGTGAGTCTTTTAATCATAATGGGTTTAGGCTTGTCGACGATTCTATCCCAAACGCTGAAAGCGGCCAATGCAAACCCCGTTGATAATTTAAGTGTATCGTCCTAACTCAGATTCAAAGGTCAATTTTATAGACTTGGGGCTATCAGGTCTTGCCAGTTCGGTGTGGCCAGCCACTAATTTCTTAAAAGGAATTCAGTGGCTGGCCAAATTGTATCTCCAAACAGATTCAGCCTTGATTTGTACAATTTGGAAAGTAGTCCTTTTGATATCAAAAGCTTGATAATTGCTAAAAAAAATACAATATTTTAAATGAATTCTTTGTTTACGAAAACGCTTGGCCAAATGGACGCTATTTGTTGAGTGGAGAAATAGTATGACTGTTGTTTTTAGTGCCTGAAAGCGTTCACGAAATGCTTGCCTTTTATGGGCGGTCACTATGAAAAAGAAAAAATTTTTGAGAAGGGGAGGAGAGCTATCCTTATAGCTGCCCTAGCGGTAAAATACCATTTTACTGCAGATTTAGAATGGCTATTGGCTACTCGTATGCTCTAGGATTGAGCTGAGGCGGCCGGTCCCGCAATCGGAGTGATTTACCGTGCCGGAGCGGGACCGCTGGACTGATAGTAAAATCAGATCTGATAAAAGAATAGCGAATGGGCTAACTGGGAATAGTCTAACTTAGTTTTCTAAGAAGTTGTCTGATTCAGCTTGCTCAAAACGGCTGGAATACCTTTTTCGAACGAACTATACTGGGGTTGCCACTTTAAGTCCCCTTTGGCTTTGGCATTACTGACCCGGAACGAGCTGGTCAGCGATTTCACTAAAGGACCACCAATCAGTAAGCCAATCAACCAAGCCGGAAGGCTACCCACCGACTTGACCCCTTGGGCGGAAGTAATCAAATCGACTAGTTGACGCAGGCGGATAGGCTTATTATCGACAATGTTATAGACCTCCCCGTACCGGCCATGAGTCAAAGCCAACCCGTAGGCGCTGGCTAAATCGTCCACCTGAATGGGACTCCAGTAGTTTTGTCCCTTGCCAAACACCCGAAGTTGGCCTTTTTTCAGGGTGTCATAGAACGACGTTTTGAATAGGCCACCGGGTCCATACACGAAGCCAGGGCTAAGCACAAGTACTTTTAGGCGCTCTTTTTGGTGTAACTCCATTAGTTGAGTGACTACCCGGGCATGGCCTTCCCCTAAAGGAGAAGGGGTAGCTGGTGTGCGCTCATCGATCCACTCAGTGCCGTGATCACCATAATTAAAACAACCACTGGTATAGATTAATACTTTATCATGCTCCATACAGACTTTGGCTAACGCCAGCGTCATGGCTTCATCGGCTTGATTAATCTTATCCTTGGTAGCCCTGGTGAATCGTCCGCTCACCCCCAATTGAGCGGTTTGAATAACGGCATCAACGGTGGGCACAATGGGTAGATAGGTTTGAGGTGAGGTCATGTAGCCCATCTGGATACTCATGCCTAGCTGGGTAAGGTGGGCGGCTTTCAGCGGATCGCGAATCAGACCAACCACCTGATGACCTTGTCTGAGCAATTCTTTAACGACGGCCGCCCCGACAAATCCGGTGGCCCCTGTGACAAACACGTGCATGATGGCTAGTTTAGTTAGTAGACCCCGATTCGACGGTCTCATCCGTAGCCCAGCCTTTCATGAGCGTGGGTAAGCGAATGGGTGCTCCTTAAGAGCATCCTGTTGTATGGTTTTGTTTAATAAATGGGCCAACAGTCGTGTGGTCTTGCTCTCGTTTACTGGATACTACAACAGATTGTTTCCTGTAGATTTCCGTAAAAGCAGGAGGTGTAATCTCAGTAATGTGGCATTTGAGTAATGAAATTTAACCAATTACCTCAGCCCTGTTCATTGCTTTCGTGCCACTACAGGATCAGCCCTTTCCGTTCAGAAAAACGCTCCAATTAGTTGAAAAGTGCAATAATTCGTTGCACCTGTACGGCTTGAAATTGCTTGCCCCTACGGGTACGAAATCCATGTTCATTCAACGTAGCCGCGATACCACTCCAGCTCTCCCCCGCCCCACGCAGTGACCGGGCGAACGCAGCTGCCCGTCGATTGTTCTCATGCTCGCGGGCATTTTGCTGCCGAATCGCTAATCCCTTTTGTGTGGCCTCTGCAGTGAGATTTTCAGGCTTGCCCAATATATAGCCCGCTCGTTTTTTTTCGCCCAACGCTTTCCGAGTCCGATCACCAATAACTTCCCGCTCGTGCTGGGCCATGGTGGCCATGACGCCAATGGTGAGCGTATTGGCTTCGGGCATATCGGCACAAACGAACTCGGCCCCCGAATCCCGCAACGTAAAAATAAATGCCACGTTACGTGTTAACCGGTCAAGTTTGGCAATGAGTAATATTCCTCCCTTCTCCTTGCAAAGCGCGATGGCTTTGAGCAATTCAGGCCGGTTGTTTTTCTTGCCTGATTCAATGTCGGTGAACTCGGCCACAATCTCTCCCCTATTAAATATATAGGAACTGACGCTGGTGCGTTGAGCCGAGAGCCCGAGACCACTGGCCCCTTGACGTTGGGTCGACACCCGAAAGTAAGCGACATACTTTTTGTGTCCAAAAAAATGTTCCACGGCACAAATTCTAAGGTTATTCTGTAAAGATAGGGTTATTTTACATTTTCTAAACGGACGTTTAGAAAATGTAAAATAGACTGGAACAGCTTTGCCATGTGCGTTGTTAAAACGTTGATCGCATTAATAAGCCTAACTCACCAGCTAGTTTATAATCTTGGTCATGTTTTTAGTGTTGACCAAATCGATTGGCTAGTGGAGTACCTCCCCGACATCGGTTAACCGAAGGGCGGAGTTGTACTTCATTAACTCCGCCAGGACTGCCGTGTGCGAGGAGCCAAATAAGACAACAATCCGCTTTTCGTTGCCTGTCAACTGCTTGAGGATATTGGCATAGATAACCATATTTCGTCGCCACCATTCACTGGCCAGATAGGCCCCCACATGATTGCTCAGCTTGCCCGCGCCAAGGCAATACAGATAAAAGGCTAGATTGTCTTTTCTAGATTTCGGCGTGTTGTCCAGCTTAAGCATCTCCCCAATGGTATACTTTGACAGATTTGCGTTGAAGGCCTGTTCAACCTGTACTATCTTGGTTTGAATGGTTTGTTGCATTTCCTGCTGACCCGAAGCGGTCAGTACCTTGATCAGGCTGTCGTAAGGGAAGTCGGCCTGTCGGTAGTCGGCGGCATAGAGGTGTGGGTGGCCCAAGGTTTTGGCCAGGGGAAAGGCCAACTGGTAGATTTCGTTGGCTTTCAAGGCGAACTTGCCTTGTTGATACAGGCGAAAGAGCGAATCCCATTGGGCTTGCTGAGCCGGTTCGGCTTCAATGTAAATCTTATCGGGTTTGTAGGCGATGAGCTGATTGACGACCTGTTTGACTTCTTGCTGGCGTTTGGTCGAGAGAATATTGGCATTCTCAAACTTGGCGACATCGAGTCCAGGATTTTCGAAGTGAAAGGTGCCTAATAAAAGTACCTCGACAGGTTTTGGCTGCGACTTCGTTATTGTCGAGGAGAGCAACGCGAGCCCTAGTGTGATGAGCGGATAAATCGACCTATGCATTATAATAGGATGAGTGACTGGTTACTTTAGATAAATGAGGAAGATCCACCAAATTAGCTGGTATCTACAAGACTGAGTAAAAAACTAAACTCAATCGTTAAAATAGCCACATCAACCGTCCACCAGGCTAGATTAGTTGTATCTTAAACGTTTTTCTGTGGTGAAGAGCGTTGAATACGCCATCAATCGGCGGAGGTCTCAATGAAGACAAGTGTTTGTATCATGTTCACGGTGAGCGTTGCGAAAATGTTACAACGACGTAAAAGCACTCATTTAGTCTATGAACGTTACTTACTGAGTGTAGGGGTTGAACCTATATTTTGACCATCGGTTAATCCCACGTTCGCCCTTTGCCTCCACTTCTTGAAACCGGCGTCAGTTCGAAAAATATGGGGGCACACCATCTTAATCCTGGCCACGATCATAAACCATCAACAACTCATTTCGAAAATCATCAGCATTCTTTACCGATCTAATAGTAGTTTTGACGATTACTTGCTACTTATTCGATCACTACTAAATTTTACAAGTAAAAACGGACCATCCATGCCTATATATTGGGGTCGTGGAAGGGCATCAATTAGCAAGGTCCTTGCCATTGCTCAGTAGCTTATCTTCTTGGATGAACCTCAACCTTAGCTTTTTCTACTTAGTAGTCACGCTCATTCTTCAATTTTCTGCCAACGCCCAAAAAGCGCAGATCATGATTGTGGGGTCAGACCATCTGACCCAACTTTATAAAAGTGACATGCCCAATACGGATGTTCTACTCGCCAAACAACAAGAGCAGATGAAGGGCTTTACCCAGCTACTGATCCCTTACCAGCCAGACCTGATCATGGTGGAGGTGTTGCCCGGGGAACAGCCCCGGTTGGATAGCTTATACACCCTTTACCGTCACGATAAGTTAAAACTTGATCAGCTTGAGGACGGCCGCAGTGAAGTCTATCAACTTGCTTTCAGGCTGGCCAAACAACTAGGGCTATCAAAAGTCCACGGCGTCAATGCCCCCGGTGGCACGTCGCAAGCCATTCTAGATAATGGCGATAATATTAGTTTGTATAAAGATGAGGGAATCGCATTGCGAAAAACGGTGCTTGCTCAAGTGAAATTATTACAGGAAGGCTCCCTGTCGATTATCAATTATTTACGGTTTATCAATCAGCCCCAGACCTACAACAAAGTCCACCATCTGCGCTACATCACCCCGGCCAGGGTCAGAAACGGAACCTTTAAAAACCCGGATGCGATGGTGGATACGGCGTTTATCAATCCGAGCTACATTGGAGCCGAGCTCATCTCAGTGTTCAAAAACAGAGACTATAAAGTCTACTCGAACATCGTCACCACGCAACTGAGGACCAAGGCCAAACGGGCGTTGCTGTTAATCGGAGCTGCTCACATCGGCTCGCTGCAAAGCATTTTTCGGGACGATACCGATTATAAGCTAGTCGACACAACTACCTATCTAGGAAAGTGAGTGTACTTAGTCGGGGAAGGACAGACGTCTGCTTCCAGTCATTAATCTGATTGATGCTTCTAACTATTTATTAAGGTTCGTTTAATAAATGTTAAATAGCCAACACCTACATTTTTCTACGCTGTGGTAGTTGGGTTTTGAACTGAAGAGTCGAATTCAACCCCTCGTTGACGCAGATACTTATATAATGTTGTTTTAGAGATGTGTAACTCGCGTGCGATCTGCTTTACAGAATACTTGTTTTCATTGTACCAATGCAAGCTTTCTGCTCAGAAGCTTTAGATAGCCCTTTACGACGGCCTAAGAGTTGACCTCGTCGCCGGGCGGTAGCAACTTCATGGAAAAAGTAACTGTATCACGTTGCTTTCGTGAGATATAAGAAATCTAGCTTCGTTGCATCAAGTAGTTTGTAAGAGCTGAAATTACAGATTTATTTGGTATCTAATGCTCTTCATTTAGAGCCCTTTAAAAAAAGTCGTTTCGGTCCTATGCACCACACAAGATCGATCAAGTAGCGTTTGTGTTGAAAATTGTTAACGAAAAGTTGCCATTTCCGGAAATCCTATGGAAAGTACAATTTGTAAATGGATAGGACAACGAAACTCTTTAAGTTCAATTAATGGTAAAATACTATTTTTTACAAGCCTTTTTAACTATAAAGATACTCTCCCGTTTAGAGGATTATTCGCGTTCAACTTGTAGTAAAGAATAGCTAAATCGTTTTATTTCGGGATGCTTTTTTGGGAATCGCTTTTCGAATTAATGTTGAAAACTCACCTCGAATTAGCCTATAATCGTTTTTCTGTGAAACAGACCCCACTCTTTTAATGAAGTAATAACACTTGCCAGTGATCGGCTATAATCGGTTAGTGTATAGTCAACCCTGGGAGGAAAGGTATCATATACAGTTCGTAGAATCAGGTTATTGGACTCCAGATCCTTTAATTCTTGGGAGAGCTTTTTGTCTGTAATTGGGGTTAACTCTCTCGAAATCTGTTTAAACCGCTTAGGGCCACTGGCCAAGGTAATCAAAATAGGTAGTTTCCACTGACCATTAAGTACTTCCAGGGCATCACGTACTGGAAGTAATGCATCGGTGCATTCCTGTTGAAGTGTAGTTTCTAGGTGGGAATTTTTGCTGACTTCCATGGGTAATCTTTACTAGCTGAATCGATAGCGCTTTCTGAAAAGATAGTATTGTAAATGTGGTGATAAAGATAAATAGGTTTGCAACTTCATTAATTTAACTGACTCACTTAGTATGAACGTAACCATTTTCGGTGCGACTGGTGCCACGGGAAAAATTGCCATAAAAAAGGCCTTGGAAAAAGGTTATCGTGTAACGGCTTATGTAAGGAATAGATCTAAAATGGATATCGTAGATCCACGATTAAGGGTCATTGAAGGCGATTTAAGTAATGAACGAGCAATTGAGCAGGCCCTTGAAAAAGCCGACGCTGTTTTGAGTTTTCTGGGACCAAAAGGTAAAGTTACAGACAACACCCTGAGTGATGGAGTAGGTAATATTGTTAGGCTTATGGAAAAGCAACAGGTCAAACGATTAGTTGCTTTAGGTACCCGCAATATCGAAGTAAAGGAAGATGGTCCCGATTTCAGATTCTGGATTATGGTCAATCTATTAAAGATAGTTGCCAGAGGTACTTATCAGGAAGTCATCAATATGGGCCTCCATATTCAGCAGTCTACCCTTGATTGGACGATTGTCCGAATACCCTGGCTCACAAATAAGCCCGCAACTAGAAAACTTAATGTTGGCTATTTCGGAGAAAACCAAAGTCTAACACTTAGCCGAGAAGACATGGCCCATTTTTTCATCGATCAGATAAGCGATCGGCACTATATTCAGAAGGCTCCGGCATTGAGTAACATTTAATATCATACACACCCTGAACTAATTTGACAATACCTGTCCAGGGTATACTAGGATTCTTAAAGTCATTAAGTTGACTTGACATCGAATAGGCTTTCCACGGTGGCTAAAATAGCCTCTTCCTTGGTTCTGGGTTGCCAACCTAATACAGTTTTAGCTTTGTCATTGGAAAGTGTAATGTATGACACATTCGGGTTGGTTAGGATTGATACCGATTGGGCAATTCCACCTTTTTGTGCTTTAAGCAGTTGGGCAATATCGTAGAAAGTCATTACCCCGTCGGAAGTAGCCAAAAACCGTTCACCTTTTGCTTCTGGATTAAGCATGGCCTTGATATGAATATCGGCTACATCGCGCACATCCACTACACCAAATGAAAAAGCCGGGCTTTCGGTGATGGTGCCATTGATAATTCCGCTAACGATATCTACAGAAGCCGATGAAATAGACCCAATAACGGGCCCAAAAATGCCCACCGGATTAATAACGGTCAACTCCATCGTACCGCCTTCTGCTTCCATAAATTGCCAGGCTGCTTTTTCGGCGACAGTTTTGGATTTGATGTATGCCATAATCGGTGCCTTTTCATCGGTCCAATCAGCTTCGGTAAAGACATGATTGCTCGGCTCTCTACCATAACCTATGGCGGCAAAAGAAGAGGTAAGCACGACTCGCTCTACGCTGGCCTCTTTAGCAGCTCTCAATACCCGTAAAGCTCCATCACGGGCAGGAATGATGAGATCATTCTCATCTTTGGGTTCCTGGGCAGGAAATGGTGAGGCAATGTGCAGCACATAGTTGCAATGGGCAACGGCCTCTGCCCAGCCTGCGTCTGCTGTTAACTCGGCTTCGTAGAAAGACAGATTGGTAAAGTCAATTATACCTGCTTCATTGAGTGCCCGGATGATGGTGTCTTTCTTAGACAAAGAGCGAAGGGTGGTCTTGACGATATAGCCTTGCTGTAGAAGTTGCAGAATGGTGTGTATGCCCACAAACCCGGTTCCACCGGTTACCAAAACTGTTGCATTCATGATTATAGCCTTTGTTAAACGGGAAAGTTGATTTGGGTTATTGATTCGGCATAATCCCAGAGTTGTTTGGCTAAAGCTTTATCATTCATGGCCGGGGTAGAATGGTTCGAGCGTGCCGGATAACCCGCGTATTCTTTATCGCCATTGGGTCCGTAAAATTCACCGCCTTTGACGGAGGCATCCGTGGCGGCAAAAAGGGTTGGCAGAGCGCCTTGCCAGGGTTCCATCACGTCGTCAAACTGAGCAAACATACCCGATAATTCCTCGCTGGGAATATGCCTTTGCAAGTCGGTGCGGGTAACACCGGGATGTGCCGCGACAGAAAGTATAGTACTTTGGATAACCTTTAATCGCCTGTCTAATTCGTAGGTAAATAAAATGTCGGCCAGTTTGCTAACGGCATATTCGCGCCATGGCTCGTAGGGCTGCTCTAATTTCAAGTTAGTGAAGTCGATACCTGATGCACGCGTTGCGGCTCCACTGGAAAGGGTGACTACCCTTGCCTTCGGCGTATTTTTCAATAAAGGAAACAGATGCCCTGTCAGGGCAAAATGGCCCATGAAATTCACGCCGAATTGCATTTCAAATCCGTCGTCCGTTTTGGTGGGGGGCGGTATCATTACACCAGCATTATTTACAAGGATATCCAGGTGCTGATGATGACGTTTATAGTTTTCGGCGAACTCTTTCACCTGATGGAGGCTAGCCAGATTGAGAAGGCCTGTTTCCAGAGTGCCTGTTCCGAATGAACCCTGCCTGATTTGTTCTATGGCAGTTTTTGCTTTCTGAGCATCCCGAACTGCGATGGTCACATTGGCTCCTGCTTCATAAAAGGCTTTGGCCGTCTGATAGCCGATACCGGTGTTGGCCCCGGTTATAATTGCTGTTTTCCCTGATAAATCAGGCATGTTTTCTGTTGTCCACATATATACTGATTGTATTTCAGTTGCAAAATTCTAGCAAAGTTGCGGATGGAACATTGCTGTGAGGGTCAATTTTTGTTTGTTGTAAAGGTCAGCTCTTTAAAAAATTTAGTATTGTGTAGATACTCGATCTGAAGTTACCAGCAGGCCATTTTTTGATCTGGTGTACAGGGTGCTGGTGGCCTGCGTACTGTTGTCGTTGACGAAAGCATTATTTTCTATACGTCATTAACCAAGAGACCAAAATGAGCTAGCCAGCCTAAACAGTAGCCTTTAATTTTTTAGGTATCAAAATATACGGGCAGGTCTCATAGAGGTCCAAAACAGAATTAAACCGGGTATAAAAGCAACCAGGAACAGGGAAGAAATGCCTAAAAATCGATCCAAAGCGGTCGGAAACATGTGCATATGGGCCGCATGATAGACAAAGTGGGGCGTGCTAAAAACCAGATTTGAATAAGCCATTAAGCGCACGGTCTTTATGTCACTGTCGAGGATAGCAAAAACAGATAAAGAAGTTAAGCCACAAAAGAAAGCGCCAACATCTCGAATAAGGTGTTCATTATAAGGTCCGTAAATGTCTATCCAATGAAATCCGAAACCGGGGAAGCTAGTATGAAATTCATGGGGGAAGAATAAGGCCCATATGCCAGAAACTCCGTTGATGACTAATAAAAAGTAATTCGATGCTTGTACTTTATTCATAATTGTGATTTTAGATGTAAAAGTTGGTCGTTACTGTATTTAGCTTAAGATGAAAGCCTCGTCCTGTGAATTTTGGTCTGAATTGAAATTATGTACTGGGCCAGTATTTAAAATTTACTATTGGTATTGTTAGCGAGCCAGAGTGTATATGGTCTGTTTTACAGCCATTTATGGTTTACTAGGCAAGCATCTGGTTTTAAGCCTTTTGAAGCCCTTGGGTTGCTCACCAATCTACCGGATGAGGTTTAAGTAAATAGAAACAGGCATCAACGCTAGTAGAAGCGGGATTACGACCGAAAAGGAAACGCCTATAAAGGAGATTACGCCAGTATACTTGACATGACTCAACCCTAACGACTGAAACGAACTTCTAAACCCATGTAATAAATGCCAGAACAATGAAAAACAGCCAAACAAATAGATAAATACTTCGACTGGATTATGGAACTTGGACAGCATCATCTCATAGAGCGGTAGCTCTTCTCCATACAAAAACTGATTCGTTCGATTGGGAATCCAGAAATTCCGGGTATGAATTACGAGAAAGAGGAGGATAAGCGTACCTAGAAGGGTCATACTTCGACTGTACCAGCTACTATTGCTTGATTGTTTGTTCACATAATACCGTACAGGGCGAGCATTCTTGTTTTGCTTCCATAACAATAACCCCTGAATGATATGGAGGATAAAGACTGCGACCAAGACGACTTCAATCGTACGTATAATCAGGTTCGTTGCCATAAAATGAGCCCAATGCGTAAACAGTTTGCCGCCATCATTGAAAAAGATCATGGCATTTATCGAAGTATGGACAATTAAGAAGCTAATTAAAAATAGCCCAGAGGTTGCCATAACAATTTGCTTCCCGATAGAGCTAGTTAAAAACGAGGTGAACCAATTCATGTTTAGTGGATGAAATTGAGGGAATAATTAACTCTGGGTTTCCTGACGAATATGTATATACGTAGTTTGGAAAAGCCAAGCTTATATGGTCGAGGAAATGGGCTTATCCAGTGAAACCTTTTTCTCCCGATTTTCAGACCGAAAGATCATTCGAAGCATCTGATCAGACGTTATATAGGCAACGATCCAATTATAGAGCGTTTTAACTTTGTTATTGTAGTTAACTAGCGAGATAAGGTGAATAAATAACCAGCTTAACAATCCAAGCAGGCCACCAAAGTGCACTTTGTGTTTGAAGAGGTCTGCGAGGGCAGTCTTTCGACCAATAATGGCCATATCGCCACGATCAAAGTAAATAAACGGCGTCGGGGACTGATTGCGCTGAATGCGAATCAGGTTTCGGGCTAGATGCTTTCCCTGCTGCATAGCAGGCTGGGCTAATTGCGGATGCCCATTTGGGTAAGCATTGTCGCCAAACTGAATGCTAATATCCCCAATGGCGTAAATGTTTGAATAGCCCTCTACCCGATTAAAGGAGTCAGTGATGAGACGATTGGTATTTCTGCTGTTGTTTTGATGCAAACCTGGAAATGAATTGGCCGTAACCCCAGCTGCCCAGATCAGGGTTCGGGCTTTTATACTGCTTCCATCTGAAAGTTGCACCGTATCATTCTCAAAACTAACCACCCTTGTGTTCAGTTTGATATGTACCTGTTCCTGGCGTAGGGCGCGAAACGCATCTTTATGCGATTGATCACTCATGGGGGCGAGCAGGTTAGGCGATCCTTCAATCAGATAAATTTCGGCAGCCGCATTTTTTAACGTCGGATAGTCCTCTCCCAATATATACCGCTTGAATTCGGCGAGCATACCCGCCAATTCCACTCCCGTCGGCCCACCGCCTGCCAGGACTATCGTTAATAGCACTTTACGCTTATCATGGTCACTCTCCAGAGAAGCCTGCTCAAACGTTTTGATTAATTCATTACGCATAAACAGGGCGTCATCAATTCCTTTTAGACTGAATGCATTCGCCTGAATATTCGCATTCCCAAAGTAATTGGTTTTTGACCCAGCCGCCAGTACTAGAATATCATAGCTAATTTCGGAATGGTCGCTAAGAACCAGGCTGTTGTTTTCTGGATTAATCTGCGCTAACGCTGCCATTCGATAGGCAACATTTTTGTGGTGGAACAGCTTCCGGAATGGGTAACTGATGCTGGATGGTTCCAGGAAACCAGTAGCAACCTGATATAACAAGGGGTAAAGTAATTATAGTTGTTTTTATCAATCAGCGTGATGGCATACCCTGGATGACCCACCATTTTTTGAATAAAATTTAGCCCCGCAAAACCACCCCCGATAACGACTATATGTTTTCTCCGTTCTTGTCTCATTTCAGCCTTCATTCTTAACGACAAATTTGTAGTCTAGCCAGTACGCCACTTACTTTTCAAGTACATATAGTAATTGATTCAGGCATACTTCATTGAGTTATTAAGCTTCGATTATTGGTATAAGTAGATGGTTTCTGGTTTTTGAATGTCCTCAATCCATCGATCGATGTAAACCAGTAAATCCTGACGGGCTGGACTTGAATTTAATTCACCAGCGCTGCCAAATACAACCAGTCCTAAAGCTATACAATGAGCTACATCTAGCCTAAAGAGTAGCCCAAGGCAGTATCCTGCGATAAAGTTTTGACGGGCATCCGGCGCAAGTTCAATGGATTCAGGTACCCGATGCCTTGCCAGTACAAAATGTTCGTTTTTACTCAGAACAATAGCTTCGTTTGCTGAATAGATAAGTAAACGACTAATGGACATTGTCCTATATAGGGAGATGTATTTCCGTTTAAGATCAATAAAGGTATCTTCCAGCCTGGCCGTATCGCCATGAAATCCGTTGAATATTTTCCAAAGATTTAGGGCTTCTTCTTCATCCAAGGCTAACGTAACCTGGCCATAAGTTGAAAAACTGCTTATTATATCAACCGCTTCATCTACTTGAAAGGTAAGTTTATGCTGTGGATCACCTAGGTAGAAAATGAATTCCAAATCAAACTTTTCAATTGGCCTAATGACATCAAAAAGCAACCCAGACCATAAATCGGAAAAGCCTACTAGTCTTGACCAATCATCAAATGCAATTATTCGAGAGTTTTTGAATAATGCCTGTAATTCGCCAATGACTAACCCATTTCGGAAATATTGCCAGCTATATTGCTCACTGGCAATTTGGACAGTGTCAAAATCAAGACTATCCAGTTTCGATAAATCATGCGGCTTATTCAACGTAATACTTCGTATTCCTAAAAACTGAAGAATATTCGGCAAAACATGTTCACTGACTCCAAACTCGTCCATTTGAGAGTTTGCCCGGAACGGGTTTGTTGTATGAAGTGCCCGTAACCGATCCAGATAAACGTTCCCAGCGCCATTCAGCGTTTGAATTTTTGATTGTAGCTCGGTCAAAATGGGTCTTACATTGATAACCTCTAAATCGAATATTTCCATAGTTGAAAGTTCATTTTAAGGGATATATGCCTACTTAGATTTCATTCATATAGAGCTAAGTTGGTAAAATGCTCCTTGGCTTTATGCCAGAAAAGAATTAAGAAGAAATCATCTTTTGGATAAGTGGCATTGACTTACAAATTCATCCCATCCAGCAGTGAGCCAGGAGGATCATTCAAGCGTAGAGAATCGTCCACAAACTCATCTCCTTCCGATAAACTGTCCTCCGTGTGAGGTAAACTGCGATGCCGATCGGAGTTTAACATTGCACGGTCCCCAAGATTATCTGGGTCTGCTTCTAGTTCAAAGAAATTGAATTTCATAATCGTAGTTTTTAAATTAAGAATGAAGTACTTACTTATGCTAATGGTGGACGACCTTGACAACCAGTTACCTGAGTGAAATGAATGGGAAGATTCGGTCCGGCATTTCCTTTGGCTATAGTATTTCCAAAGCCTGTGCCACAGTTGATATTCTCCAGATAAGGGCTATTTGGGCGTATATTGACCCTTTTTAAGATATAAAATTGTTTTGGAGCTTTGTGCATATCCAAAACCGGGTATATATCCAGAATTCTGGAGGATAGGATAAAGACAGTTAACAGAACAGGGTGCGTATACTTTTCGACAATGCCTAGAGTCTCCTGAATTCTAGCCCTTTGAGAATCGTTTTATCGAATGATTGTTTGAAATGCCCTAATTTTATTCATTGGGTTCTACTGACCTCAGTAGAAGATTAATTAACCGTCGTTGGTAAACAGGCAATCATTCGACTGGGTAATTCTTTTACCCTATGTGGTAGAAGGCGTTGTCTTCTCAGCCAGTCTTTAACTATGCAAAGGCTTATCATTCTGGTTATTCTGAGTTTACTAAGTAGACTTATTTATGCTCAGCATGCCAAACCATCCGAAGTGTCTGCCAAAGGGATTGTTTCCATGACTGATACGCAGCATGTAAATAAACTGCTTAAGACAAGTTGGCTATACATATTTAAACCTCAGGAACTGAACCATGATTTGGACACCGCGCTGGTTATGCTCCGTCAGGCGCAGGAATTGAGTAATCGGTTGGCATATCCGCGAGGGGTGGGCATGGTAAATTATGGTTTTTTTCTGGTCTTGCTTGAGAAAGGGGATCATAATATGGCCAATCAATACGCCCAACGTGCCATATCTATTTTTACGACAGCTCATTGTTGGCAGGAACTAGGTGACCTTTACCTGGATATGACTCGTTTCCATACCCTGGAACGCGATGAATTACCTGAAAGGATATCGCTTTATCAAAAAGCGCTTAATAACTATAAGTTGGCAGGTAATATATATAAGCAGGGGGATGTGTATAAAGAATTAGCCGATCATCATCAGATTCAGGAAAATTATACTCTTTCTCTAATTGAGCTGCACAATGCATTAACCCTTTATCGACAGGCAAACCGTTCTAATCTAGAGCGGATCTATGATTTACTAGGTTTTGTGTCTGGAAAATTAGGCGATTATAAGGAAGCTCTAAGCTATGGATACTTAGCCATTAAAACAGCTGAAAATCAGCATGATTCTACACTTCAACTTTGTACGATTCATAATCGGTTAGGCTTGGTATACCACGCCCTGGATCAATACAAAGAGGCAAATATTCAGTACCAGACAGCCTTACAAATTGCCTTAAAGCATAAACAAAATGCATATATTCTCAATGTTTCAGGGAACATTGCTCAATTACTCCTCCAGCAAGGAAAGCCAAGTCAGGCACTACGTTTTTTTACCAAGATGAGTACGCAGTACCCTCCGCTATCCACTGAAAGCAGACTTACCATTGCCCTCCATTTACTGGCTATCTATTCCGATCTGAATCAAGTTGACAAAGCGCAATTTTATTGCGATCAACTATTAGACTTATTGGCTAAAAAGGGAAATGGAAGTGTAGAATTATCGGCGATTTATGAATCTACCATTCGTTTTCTGATCAAAAGTAACCAGTATAAAGCAGCCTTAACCTATTTAAAAATTAACCAGGAAAGAGGTCAACGAACTAGCTCAACAACAGTTTTGAGTAAAAACCATTTTTTATGGTTTAAGTTAGATTCCCTTATGGCCAACTACCCTGCTGCCATCCGACACTACCAGCAGTATGAATCGCTTCAGGACTCCCTGCTGAATCTGACCAAAAGTCGACATATCGCTCAATTGGAGATTCAATTTGAAACCCAAAAAAAAGATCAGGATCTACGACTTAAACAACGTAATATCCAATTGCTCACTAAACAAAGTCAACTTCAACAAAATCAATTAGAACAGACAACCCTGCTGAAAAATGGGACGATTGCGTTTACAGTTCTATTGGTTCTCCTATTAGGTGTAGGGTATAGTAGATACCAAATCAAGCAGCGAAGTAATACCTTGCTGGAGGATAAGCAGATCGAGATCAATCGCAAAAATCAAGAACTGGAACACAACTTAATTGAAAAGGAAAAAATTTTGACCGACAAAGAGCAACTGATCCAAGAAAAAGATCATTTGCTGGATGAACGGGAATGGATGCTGCGTGAAATTCACCATCGGGTGAAAAATAACCTTCAAATCATCACGAGCCTATTAAATTCGCAGGCTAGTTATTTAACAGATAAAGCTGCGTTAACGGCCATCCTTGAGAGCCAGAATCGAGTACACGCGATGGCATTAATCCATCAGAAGCTGTATCAATCGGACCGGTTGTCCAGTATTTCGATGGGAAATTACATTCAGGAGATTATTAACTATTTACTGGTGACCTACAATCGGGGAACTACTATTCAGAAACGTATTGAAATCGATCCGGTAGAATTAGATGTCACATTGGCAATACCCCTTGGATTGATTTTGAATGAAGCGGTCACAAACTCGCTTAAATATGCTTTCCCTGATAGCAGATCAGGTTCTATAGGTGTAAAGTTTAGTCAATTGAGGAGTAGCCACTATCAATTAATTATCTGGGATGATGGTATCGGGTTTCCTGACGATATTGACCCAACCCAAATTAGGACGCTTGGAATGAGTCTGATACGTGGCCTGAGTGAACAAATTGAAGGCACTTTGACGATTAAGCAAGAGCAAGGTGTTCAACTGTGTTTAACATTTACAGAAGGACAATTCTTGTAAGAATTGTTTACCAGTAGCCATTCATTATAAACTACAAAACCCTGCTATTAGATCAAGTAGCAGGGTTTTGTATAGAATCAGATTTGCAAGAACCTAGTCATTCTGATTCCAATGTACTCAAGTAATTAGGCACTTATAAAGCTGGATTGAAAATCCTAGGAATCACTATAAAGAAAACACAAGGGCTTAAATTTAGTGAATAGCGCTCGACTGTTGAGACTGCGTCATTGCTCTCAGCCAGTCTTCGTATAGTATGTGACCGATTCGAGGGTTATCACCTGGAGTTAAGGAGGAATCATTGACGACTGTTCCAAAAAAACCGGCAGACTCGTCAGTAATAACTTTATGAGAATCACCAATTGCGTTCAAATAACGTCTTACAAATTCATCCATTGGTATTTTCTCTGGTCCCGCTACTTCAATGGCTGCATTCAAAGGTTCGCTTACCGCCAAATCCGCCAGTGTTGCCACGACATCGTCGGCCGCTATTGGCTGCATTAGAGCAGGAGGTAGTGGGATTGATTGGTCTTTATTACTAGTATATAAGAATGAGCTAGCGAACTCATAGAATTGCGTAGCATGTAAAATGGTAAATGGAATTGAGCCCGATTTAACAATATTTTCCTGTGCCACCTTTGCCCGATAATATACATTGTCTGGCATTCTCTCAGTCCCCACAATAGTTAGCAAAATGTGATGCCGAACCCCTGCAACCGATTCTGCAGCCTGCAAATTCCGGCCTGATGTTTCAAAAAAGTTTTGAGCGACACCAGCCTCAAAAGAAGGATAATTTGAAACATCGACGACAACTTGTGCCCTTTCAAGAGCAGTAGCAAGTCCTTCACCTGTTACAGTATTAACGCCAGTTTCTGGGGCAGCGGCAATGGCATCAAAGCCAAGTGAATGAAGTTTTGCTGTTAACTTCGAACCGATCATTCCAGTACCGCCTATAATTACAATTTTCATGATTTTAAACTGGGAAGTGATAGTTTAACTTATTCATTTATCCAGTCGTCGAACCGGATTACGCCAGGATAAAAATCACCCTGTGGCACCAGAAGGGATTTCGGGATGTCAAAGAACATATACTTATTCTGGTCGTTGGCTTTAACTGACTTGTCTCCTCCCTTAACTGAGAGGTATTGGGTAACGAACTCTGTCATTGGCGCGCGCTCAGGGCCTGCGATTTCCACCGTGCTGTTTTTGGGAGGTTCCAAAGCGAACTGGGTTACTAATGCTGCCACATCTTCTGCGGCAATCGGCTGGTAATCCACAGTGGAAACATGAATGTGTTCTTCATCGGATTGTACGGCAATAATGGTGGTAACATGCTCGTGGAACTGCGTAGCGCGGATGATCGTATAAGGAATGCCTGACGCCTTGATAATATCCTCCTGCTCCTTTTTGGCGCGCAGGTAGCCGATGTATTGTGCCCGATCTGTTCCTACGATCGATAGTAAGAGGTGGTGTTTGACACCGGCCGCTTTTTCCGCAGCAGCTAGGTTCCTGCCGGCGATTCGGAAGAAATTGATTGCGGTATTTTCCTCGGGAGAAGAGGAGTTAGAAAGATCAATAACCACTTCAGCGCTATGCAATGCGGCCGATAGCCCTTCACCAGTCATTGCA
This sequence comes from Spirosoma sp. KNUC1025, assembly GCF_045160025.1. Lineage (GTDB taxonomy): Bacteria > Bacteroidota > Bacteroidia > Cytophagales > Spirosomataceae > Spirosoma. The sequence goes on along the minus strand of NZ_CP087140.1, from coordinate 99,816 downwards.
TTGATACCGGTAGAAGGAGAAGCTGCGATCACCTCATGCCCTAACAGCCGCAGTTTTTCGCTCACATTTGATCCGATCAAACCAGTGCCGCCAATAATTACAATTTTCATAATACGCATTAATTAAACATTATTCGGAATTGACATATACTGATTGAAGTTGCTGGTAGTAGTTCCATTTTCAATCATAACTTTATGTATTGCTCATGCCCTTTGAAGTCAATGATCGAAGTTTTAATAGGACTCTACTCAAAGGTTGTACCAATACGATTTGGGTCGACAAAACCCTTAAATCATGCGAATTGCTCAGTTTATGCTAGTTATTAACAATCTGCAAAAATGTACATCTCCAGTTTTATGGATAAACCTAAATTTTCGTAGCAGTGACAGATATATTATGGCTACAGTAATGCTAGGAGTACAAAAATTTTCAGACTATGTAAAGCTTTAGTTAGTTCTTAAAAGAGTGCTTCCAAACTCAAAAAGGAAATAATACAATATGTCTCTACAGTGCATACTTTACACGATTATACATATCCAGACAGTAGATGATTTTACAATCACCTACTGTCTGGGCGTTAGGAACATTAGCCAAGATATTTTTTCAACTCAGCAGCTGCGTGAACAAACAATGACTTTACCGGAGGCAATTCGGCTAGACCATTGAGTAGACCAAAATCATGAATTACACCATCGTATCGGATTGTGGTAACCGGTACACCAGCTTCATCCAGCTTGCGACCAAACGCTTCCCCTTCATCCCGTAACACATCATTCTCGGCAACTTGAATAAGTGTAGGAGGGAGCTCTCTTAGCTGCTCAATGGTTGCCTGCAACGGTGAAGCAAATATCTGTTTTCTATCCTTCGGATCTGGGATGTACATATCATACATCCACTTCATTAGGGGCGTTGTTAAGAACCGATCCTGACCATATTGCATATAGGATTTGGTCTCAAAATCAGCATCAACGATTGGCCACATCATGATTAACAGTTTAATATGCGGACCACCATTCATTTTGGCCTTTAAGGCGGTCACAGCCGTCATATTTCCACCAACACTATTGCCTACTACCGCTAGGTTTTTACCATCAACGCCAATCTCATGGCCGTTATCGGCAACCCACTTTGTTGCAGCAAAGATTTCATTAATAGCGCGTGGAAAAGGGGCATCAGGCGTACGTGTATAGTTGATAAACACGGCTGCAAAACCTGATAGAACAACGAGATCTCGAACCATCCGTTTATGCGTTGGAAAATCGCCAAGTACCCAACCCCCACCGTGAATAAAAATAAATACGGGTAATAATCCCGGTACACCCGTCGGCCGCATAATATCTAAATCGATCGTATAGCCATCAACCTCAACGGTTTTCTGAGAAAGGTAAATTCCTGATAAATCGACAGAAACAGATGCTTGAGCGTTTTCCAGAACTGCCCTGGCTTGCAAAGGGGGCAATTGTTCGAGAGGTGGGCCTCCGCTGCTATTTAGGATATTTAAAAAGGTTTTGACGCCAATGGAAAGATTTGGGTCGTCGTTTACAGGTACTGGTTGTACATGATTAACCACTTCGATTGTGTTCATAATTAACGGCATTAAAAGGTGAAACAATTTGAAAAGCAAAGGGAACCGTGGCATGACTGGTTGGCATGTCGTTCATAATTGAAGCAAAGTAGTTGGCAACCGAAAAACCGTAGACGTAGGTCTACTCGGACAAATGGCAAACTTTGATACGTGGTATATTAGGGAAGATGTAATAAGCCTACTTTCCAGGTGACGTTATAGGTTGACTAAATTAAACTCTTACCAATCGTTCATATCACTAATTTTATTGAAGTTTGGAACAAGCATTTAGTTGCTAACGAATGTATATATACGTTATCTATTTAATAAGGATAAACCCAGAAACTAAAAGATTTCAGTAAGATCAGTTGTTAGTTATGGATGAAGGCTTTCGGGACTGTTCAAGATGAAAGCTTACAAATGGAGTGAGCTTTGCACTTGTAAATTTCCCATGAAACCGATGCCCATTCACAAAAAGAGCTGGAGCTTGGTTCAGACTTAGATTAGTTCCCTCCAACCAATCAGACTTGATAATTGTATGAATGTGATCACATAGCAGGTCGGGGATGAACCGATCTTGTACAAGTCCGAGTGTTGAAGCAAGTTTTATCAAAGTCAAGGTATTGATTGTCGGCAGGGAGAGTAATGCATTATACATTAGTTGAAACTTATGTTGCCTTTTGGCAGCTTCTAAAGCGATTGCTGCTAATACAGATTCTGTTTTTTTCAAATCAGGGAAATACCGATATCGATACTCAATTTGGTCATAGAACGGTGCAATACTAGCGCTGATAATTTGCCGGGCTATTCGGCTTTGGGAAGTGGTAACATCACCAAACTCGGTGATGTTCAGCAATTCACAACTCGTGAAATAACCTGGTTGATATGTGCTCATAGTGACCAATCTAAGGTGGAAAATCAAGTCCTTATTCAAGCAGTTGAGTAAGATGCACGTGGTGGCAGTTGCATCTCGGCAAACAGATTCATTAAGTGTATTCCGAAAAGCATGCCAAACTGTCGGAGATATTCTAAATAGGGAAAATCGAACAGAAACCTGTGTTTATAGGCCATTTTTCGTCTAAATCACTGAATTTTAGAGAAGACGCCCTAATAATCGCTCCAATGAATTGGAGTTATTTAATCAATCGCTCCAATGAATTGGAGCGATTGATTATGCCTTGCTAATGCCTGGTAATTCTGTTTTGCCCGCCCTACCTACTCTAGATTCAATTTTCCAGTATTAACTATCAATGGATTTGATACACTCCTCACTTCACTGAGATTTGGCCATTAGTTTCAGGATTTAGTTATTCGTCAGTTCACAGGTAATTCGGCCATTTTAGACTGTTGTCTGAAAGACTGTAAGAAATTTGGTAGCTAAGTTGTAAAGAGAACCGATATGGGGCGGCTATCTTTTTTTCTCCGAATTCATGGAATCCTTTTTTTGTTGTCTGGGCACCTTCACTCTGGGCAACATCTCCATCACCTAAATACATAGACAGTCTTCGTGTTCAGCTCCAAAAAAGCACGAATGATATTAGTCGAGTTGGATTCCTACTGGCACTAGGACATGCATTCGTCATGAAATCGGGGGAATTGGCGAGCGATTTAGACACTGCCTATCAATTAAGCTTACGCGCCTATGCACTAAGCCACAAGGTAACGTATCAACGAGGGAAAGGATTGAGTTACCTGCTCGCGGCTGAAGCATTACGTGAGCGCAGTTATACACAGCAAGCCTGGCGATTAACGGAGAAAGCGAAACAAGTGCTTAACCGATATGGACATGCAGAAGACCTTGCGGATGTGTATATGGTTCAGGCCTTGTTTTACTCGGTATCTGATCGGGATTTATCGGTTCAAATTCAACTTTATGAACGAGCGATTCCCTTACTGAGTCGAGCAACAAATACAGTAAAGCTAGCGGAAGCCTTAAAATACCGGGGAGACCTTTATCAGTTGCAAAGTCATAATCTGAAAGCACTTCAGGATTTACACATAGCCCTCAAATTGTATCGTTCCATTAGGTATACTAAACTACAGGAGCTTTATGATTTACTAGGGTTTGTTTACAGCAAAATGGGTGACTATGAAGCTGGTCTGAACTATGGCCTTTTGGCCTTGCAAACCGTTGAGGCTGCCAGAGATACTAATAAACTGGCAAAAGTGTATAGTCGTCTGGGAATCACCTATAACGAACTCAATCAACCTGATAAGGCGCTAATCTATTTTCACAAATCGTTGCGAGCCGCTCAAAAACAATACAGGCCGAACACAATCATTCTTTTGGGGACAACGATCAGTGCCATACTTACTAGTTGTGATGCAAAAGCCCTCAGCACGCTTAGAATCCAGGATGCTGTGGATCATATGGAAAGAGTTATTCAGAAACTCCCTAATACGAAAAAAGATATTGATTGCCAATTGGCTATGGCGACCTGCTATGTGAACTATTACAGTAAACTGAAGCCTGATTATACACGGGCTAAATCCTACAGTAACCAGTTGGAAGCAATGCTCAAGGAGAATCTCGGCAAGGATTACCATTCTTACATTTATGCCGTGTTGATTCCCTTTTATATCCAGAGCGGACAGTATGAAAGGGCGCGACGACACCTCATTCAGAATGAACAGTTAAGCCTGACAGCACATTATGCCAAAAAATTAGCGGTTAATCATTTATGGTGGTTTAAACTGGACTCAGCTCAAGCCTTTTACAAATCGGCTATCATCCATTATCAACGTTATAAGGCAATTAACGACTCCCTAATCAGTGAAACGACGAAACAACGAACCGCCTTGTTCGAAGTTCAGTATCAAACCAGGGAAAATAAGCAAAAAATTATTCAACTAAATCAGCAGGCAAGACTTAAAGAAATAGCCCTACAAAAAGCCCAAACAACCCGCAATTTTATCATTGCCGGAGCAGTCATGTTGATAATCCTTTTAGGATTAGTCTACAATCGGTTTCAACTTAAACAAACGAGTCATCAACAATTAGTAGAGCGGCAGAAAGTGATTGATCACAAAAACTCAACCCTACAAATTTTGCTGACTGAAAAAGAATGGTTACTCAAGGAAATCCATCATCGGGTAAAGAACAATCTTCAGATTGTCATGAGTTTGTTAAACTCACAGGCAAGCTATCTGGCGGATAAGGCTGCCTTATCCGCCATTCAGATCAGTCAACATCGGGTACAGGCAATGGCGTTGATCCATCAGAATCTCTATCAATCTGACAACGTCAATCATATTGATATGCGCCAATACATTCAGGAAATTGTGACCTACCTGCGCGATTTTTACGACTTGCCTCAACCAGTTACCTTCTCCTTAGCCGTACAGGAAACTCACCTGACTATTACCGAGGCCATACCAGTTGGTTTATTGATTAACGAAGCGATTACCAATGCCTTAAAGTACGCCTTTCCCGATGAAAGACCCGGTGAAATAAGGGTCTCGTTTCGTTCTATTGAGTCCAATAAATTTGAACTAACCATAGCTGACAACGGTATTGGGCTCCCACTCAATCCAACTACAGCCCATACACCTTCGTTGGGAATGACACTCATGCATGGATTTAGTATGCAACTAGGCGGTGAGTTGACGATAAAGAATAATAACGGGCTACTTGTTCATTTACTTTTTTCAAATGAGTTGACTGATGGCTAATCAATTGCATGTCTTGCCTAAGAATGAGTATGTGCAATTGAGTTTCAACATCCCTAAGCAGTATGTCTTTTAATCAGGTGAATGAGCATCCGGTATCCCAGACCATCTTAATCGTTGAGGACGAGTTCGCTGTGGCGAACGATTTACGACTCATTTTGGAACGGGCCGGTTATATAGTCAGTGGAATTGCGCTAAGTGTAGCTAAGGCATTGGAATTGAGTAAATTAACTCGACCAGATTTCGTATTGGTCGATATTTATTTAAAAGGTCAAGAGACAGGTATTGACCTCGCTCGATACCTTAGTAGCAATCAAATTCCGTTTATTTTCCTATCGGCAAATACGAATACCAGTGTATTAGAAGAGGCTAGAATGACGAAACCATTTGGCTTTTTAGTGAAGCCATTTCGAGAGAAGGATGTTCTAGTGGCATTGGAAATAGCATACTATCGCCATGCGTTAAGCCTTGAAAATCAACGCTGTCAAAGGCAGAAACAACAAATCAATTTGCTCAGTACAATTGCTGAACCAGGTAATTGGGACAATTGGTTGCTTAAGCTACTAGCATATTTTCAGACGTACATACCGTTCGATTTTATTCAAATTACCTTTGACAGGAAGCCGTTTTCTGAATCCCAGGAATCAACTTGTTACATGAGGATCTCAGAAGACGAATTTAAGTTTGTTCCAATTTCAGTATTTACGGTCGAAAAAGACCAAACTGAGAAGGAGAAATACCCGCTACCACAAGTCAATAAGAACACGTCGACATCTTTCCCGAATAGTGATAGCGATACTACTCGATACAACCATCATTTAATTAAAGAGCTTATTATCAATACATACAAGTATAAATCCAATCTCAATACATCCATTTATACTGCGAATTGTGGCCAGTTTTTATTCGATTTTTACAATCAACATGATCAACTTTACCAGGAACAGCATTGGGCACTATTGGACCAGTTAAAACCGGCACTAACATTTACGATTAAACAGATGCTGGCCTATGACCAAATCGTGCAGCAGACCGCCCGATTACACGAAGAAAATGTGTCTCTACGCCAAAAGCTGAGTAAGCAGGATGAATAGTTACTTCCAAAAAGTTGATTCGTGATTAGTAACAAAACAAATAGTAGCCTCGGGAAAAGTTATCAGGCTGTATTCAAAATGACCTATTCCAAGGCTCACATTGCAGGATTTAGCCTCAGTTGCTATTCACGGCCTACTCAGGATTCAATTTGGAGAACTCCAGTTTTTTGGAGAATTATTAATTTCCTGGAGCATTTTTTGTGAGTTATCACAGCAATGAATGTTGAGCAAGGTATAGAATAGAGTGAATTGAAATTTTTTGTAATTTTTTAATAATGCTTTGCGTAAGCAAGGAATGCGAATTCAATAATGAACACCTACTAGGTAATAAAAGGTATAGTTGTTGTCGTACTAACTTATCCTCTTTTCACAGTAGCCCAAACTGTAACGTCTTATGCATACTTCCTCCATCGCAGGACAAAGCTCGATAGAGCCTTATACTATATTAATTGTCGAGGACGAGTATATCATTGCCAACGATTTACAGCTCATACTTGAGCAGAATGGGTATGTTGTGCTTGGTATTGCAACATCAATGCGCAAAGCAATTGATATGATCAGCCAACATCAGCCGAAGTTGGTGTTGTTGGATATTTATCTGAAAGGCCGGGAAACAGGTATTGATTTAGCCCATCACCTGGAAGAACTAGGCATTCCATTTATTTATATTTCTGCCAATGACAACCCAGGGGTATTAGAGGCCGTAAAAGCTACTCAACCGAGTGGGTATATTGTTAAACCGTTTAGGGAGCAGGATATTTTAACGGCTATTTCGATCAGTCGATACAAACAAGCTCATAGTGTTGAAGTAAAACTTCGGGAGGAAAAATTATTACAAATCGATCTTTCAGAAGCATTATCTCTTTCAGAAAGCTGGACCGATCGACTCACAAAAATTGCCCAGTTGTTACAACCTTATATTCCCTTTGATTTTTTAACGGTTCGGTACCAACAGCGTGGGAGAAGTTCAAGTTTTCATTATTACCGAGTTGGCTATCAGGAATTTAATGTGCTAACGCTAGAGGATATACTTCAGTTATCTGGCGATAAACGAACCGGCGAAATTCAGGATCAAATTACCTTCTTTCCTGAACAATTCTCTCGTTTTAACTTTGAGAGTTTTGATGAGTTAGAACGAAAAGATCCCTTTGTTCAAACTCTGGCAAAATCATTTCGATTGGTAGGCGCTATGGCTGCCCCATTCCAATTGAGTAATGGTGATCGATTTTTGCTTTGCTTTCTAAGTCGTAATCCTGATGCGTTTAAAGTATCTCATCAGGCTCTCCTTGAACGTCTTGAGCAGCCGCTAGTCTTAACGCTTGAACGCGTTCTGGCTTATGAGGAAGTGGCTCGCCTTAGTGAAAAACTGAAGCAGGAAAATTCCTATTTACAGCAAGAGGTTCAGAAATTCAATGACTTTGAGGAGATCATCGGCAGAAGTGAGCCCTTGCAAAACGTTTTCAGGCTTGTTAATCAAGTCGCTCATACGGATACGACAGTTCTCCTTTTAGGGGAAAGCGGAACGGGAAAGGAATTAATAGCCAGAGCTGTACATCAATCGTCTTCACGTAAAGGGAAACTGCTAATTAAAGTAAATTGTGCTGCGCTTCCTACCAATCTGATAGAAAGTGAACTTTTTGGCCATGAAAAAGGGGCATTTACGGGGGCCTTCGAAAAGCGAATTGGCAAGTTTGAACTGGCTCAAGGAGGGACCTTGATGCTGGATGAAATAGGTGAACTACCCCTCGAATTACAGGCCAAGCTTTTACGGGTTCTTCAGGAAAAAGAGATAGATCGAATTGGGGGTAAAACACCCATTAAAACGGATGTTCGGGTGATTGCAGCCACAAACCGAAATCTAGAGGAAGAAGTACGAGCCGGTCGGTTTCGATTGGACCTCTATTACCGATTGTCCACCTACCCAATTATTATTCCTCCACTACGAGATCGATTAACAGACTTGCCTTTACTAGCTACGTATTTCGCCCGAAAAATGGCCCAGAAACAGGGTAAGCCATTTATTGGCTTTGCCGAGAATGTAATGCCTTCCTTACTGAATTATAATTGGCCGGGCAATATTCGGGAGCTAGAAAATGTGATTGAACAAGCCGTAATTCTCAATTCTGGCCAAAGTCCTATCGAGCTAGGTCGATCACTTGGTAAATCGTTATTGGGCGAACTGCAATCCAGCTATCAGCCAGCTAGTCAGCCTATAGCAATTACGCAGTCAAGTCGAACTGAAAGTTCACCCGTTGATTTTGAATCCATAATAAAGAGCCAACAAGAAGTGGAAAGGAATTACATATTGGCCGTTCTACAACAAACTAATGGCCGAATTCGCGGCAGTGGTGGAGCTGCTGAACTGCTGAACCTTAAACCAACCACGCTGGAATATCGAATGGAAAAAATGGGGATTCGTAAGGTATTGATCATAAACCCTCCCGCTACCGAATGAAACCTTTCTAAGAGATTCCAAAAGGGCCACTAATGAAAAAAGGCGGTTGACTGCGAGATAGATGCCTTTCAGTTTTCCTCAGTAAATATCAGGCTAATCAGCACGCCGGTTTCACTTGTTATTGTTAAGGAAGCGTCCAATTGTTGGCTAAAGCCTTTAATAAGCGTCATACCCAATGAACGGCTTTGCGAAACGTCAAAGCCGGGAGGTAGGCCCACACCATTGTCAGCAATAATCAATTCACAGGAAAGTTCAGCTATTCGCCTGAGCGTTATTGTGACGGTTCCAGACTTATCAACTGGGAATGCATACTTTAAGGAGTTGGTGATCGCTTCATTGATGATTAGACCAACTGGAATTGCCTGCGTAACCTCTAAATCGATCGATTCTACGTTTAACTCGAACAAATGCTGTTGCTCGACTTTGAATGAATTACGCAAGTAGACTACAACTTCCTGAATAAAGGCTCCCATGTCTAAGCGGGCCATACCTTCAGACTGATAGAGTTTCTGATGAATCATGGCCATTGTCTGCACCCGGTGTTGACTCTCTCGAATGGCCGTAATAGCTGCGTTGTCGACAAGGTAACTAGCCTGCGTGTTTAATAAGCTCATGACAACTTGCAGGTTATTTTTCACCCGATGGTGGATTTCCTTCAATAACCATTCTTTTTCGGTTAGTAATTGTTGTAGGCTGCTATTTTTTTGATTGATTTCCTTCTGTCTTGCCTGAAGTTCAATATGTTGAGTTTGTAAGATTTTCTGTTGATCCAGGAGTTGTTTATTGTTTAGTTGCTTCAATCGATACCGGTTATAACTTAAACCCAGTAAGGCTAACAGTAAAATACTTCCCACAATCAACGCATTCCGTTGCGTCTGGTGAGACCTGTTCTGAATCGTTAACAGGTCTATATTTTTTTCTCTAAGTGCAAGTGTTTGTTCCTTCTTTTGGGTTTCATACTCTATAGTCAGCCGAGCAATTTGCTGGCTTTTTTTCTCATTAAAAATTGAATCCGTTAAGTTTTTATACGTTTGATAATGGTTGATAGCTGCTTTATAATTACCCTGTGCCGAATCTACTTTGAAACGCATTAATTGGATTTCAAGCTGCTGGCTGGGAATTATTCGTTTTTGCGATATGGACAATAGATGATGAAGAAATGGATCTGCTTTTTTAAATTGAGCATTATCTACATAAAACTGACTAATTCGTTGCCAGGCAGAACACTGAAATTGTAAGGCAACCTGTTTACTCCAGGCTACACTAGCGAGGTAGTACCGTTCGGCTTTTTTATACTGTTTTAAGGCGCTGTAGCAGTCTCCATAACTTTGATTTAGCAGAATATTATCTTCATAGGTGACTGATTTAATTTTGCCTGAAATCGTCTGTAAAAATCGTAAGGCTTCCTGAGATTTTCCTAATTTTAGAAAGGTAATTACCATCCGAGTGATAAGCCCAATTTGAATGACCAATTCACTTTTCTGGCGGCTAATTGCCAGTGATTTTTGATAATATGTTAAGCTTTTTTCATATTGATTAAGTCCGAAATAAGCATTACCTAACCTGAAATAGGCATAATCTAATTCAGCCGATTGCCCATTTTTCTCCTCGGCTTTTACAACCTGAAGTATGTAAAACAATTTTTGATTTAAATCGCCCTTGGCCTGACTTAAATCTGACAGAAAGTAATTTGTGTTGGAAAGATATCCATATTCACCTGGCCGATTGTAAACACTTGACATTGCCAGATTACGATAGGCTGCTGTTAATGCTCTGAAACCAATGACATTTTGGATTGCCAGGGCTTGGGCTGCTCTTTGATCTGCGCGCCAGGTTTCTCCGCTATCTAATTGGAAGTGTTCGAAACCCATTTCTAATAAAATCAACAGTTCCAGCGCCTTACTCCTGATTTGACGAGATAGCGTTAATCCTGTTTCCAGCGCTTTCATATTTTCCCGGCAATCATCGCAATAGGTAGTTGTTGCCATTCGCAGCCATACCTTAACCTCCCCTGATCGATCCCCCGCTGTTTGCCGTGCCTGAATTACCTTCATAAAACTGGCCCTCGCTTTTGGCCAGTCTTTTTTAAGGATATAGGCGACTCCTATTAAATTCTGACTCTCCTCTGCCAAAAGGTTATGACCAATTGATTGACAAATCCGTTCTGCCTTTTGGAAAAAATAAATAGCACTATCGCGCTTGGCATACCGAAGTTGGGTGGGTCGAAGAAGTCGCTTCCCTTGCTCGAGAAATAATCGTATTCGGCTCGAATCACTTAGTTGCTGGGAGATGCGGGCAACTTCTCCATTATTCTGCTGCTCAAGATGATAGATAGCCTTCAGATATAATGATTTGTCAATTCCATGGTTAAAGTGGATTGTGCGGCTTAACAGTTCTGCTAATTCAGAAAAGTGACGTGCACTGTCCGACAATGCTTTATCAGCTATCGGACTACTTAAGTAGAATTCGCTTAAGCGGAGTAATGTCCATACCTGATTTGTATCTGTTACGGTTTTAGTGACCGATCTGAGAAGGCGATCCACTTCTTCTCTTGAAGCAGAAGATTGCGCCTTACTATAACTTATAAATAGGAATAACCATGCTAAACATAACAGAACACCTCTCGATCCACACGAAGGCATATAAATGGAAGATTATACAAATTAGTCTACTAGTTGAACAGACAGAATTTGATGTTCAGTTATTCATAGGCAAATAGGCCTACAAGAATCAAGCCCTGATTGTAGCTTTTTCTCAAATGAATTAAGTGGGGGGATTTGTTATGGATTAATAATGCAAACAGATTTTGAGAGAATGCCTGTTGATGGCCCTATTAGAGCTTCAAATAACCATTAAAGATTATTTAACTGGTAAAATTTGCTCTGAAAATGCACTAGATAATTCGAGAAAAGTTGTATACAGCAAGGAGGACTATCCTATCTGAAGAAGAACCGAGAGGTTTTTTGACATATTCCTTGCAAGGCAAAATTGGGTTACTCCAATAAGTTGGAGTAACCCAAAGAACTGTAGATCGATTGGAGATATCTTCTAGCTTCAAAACTCAAATGTTCGCCTAGATTTATAAGCGATCTGGAATTATTACCCTGTCTCTGTATTGCAATTATTTATAATTCCTATTCGCAGAAAATTTTGAATGGAACAATTGATTAAGCTGGCGAATTAAGGATAACCGTATACTCGGAATTATCTACAATTTTACGTTGCTAATTTTTTTGGAGTTACGCTTAGATTTGGATTTATACGACAGAATAATTCGTCGCCGTCCAAGATAAAATAGGTATACAGCATGTTTTGGGGTATTATGAAGATTTTATTCGATGGCACATGCTTTGATTTAGTAATACCATCTATATGAAGGTAGTCTATTTTTTCATAATGCCTAGGGTAGTAATTTTCAACATATAGTAAATTGAAAATCCGCCATTCTTATCAATGATTTTACGGCTTTATTGGGATTGTAGAATATTCTGATTTCGGCCAAACCTAAAAAACATGAGGACTATTTCGGATTGGATTTTAATTGTCGAGGACGACGAAGACGATCGATTGATAATAAATCAGGCTTTCGAATCAGTTTGTCCGGATCTTGCTCGTGTTTTTGCAGTTGACGGTGAAGAAGCACAACTTTTCATACAAGCTCCACCTTTTCCCTTGTTTGTACTCTCCGATTTGAATATGCCTCGTCGAAATGGCCTGGAGCTGCTGCAGCAATTTCGACTCCAATCCGTTTTCAAAACGATCCCATTCGTAATTTTCACAACTTCATCCTCTGAGGAGGATCGAGATAAATGCTATCATGCTGGCGCTAATGCTTTTGTTTACAAACCGGTTCAATTCGGTCATCTTACGAACCTAGTGCAAAGTTTGGTTAATCTTTGGGGGCCAAAAGATTGAAAACACTGAGCTTATGGGCTTTTACCAGAAGAAAAGGAGTGCCCTGCGGCCGTCCTCAATAGCCAGCACTTGCCAGGCATACGGGCCAAAGTTTATGATGTCGTCTTTAACCATTCTCTCTATATCGTATAGGTCAACAAGATGTAGTAACAGTCTGGTTAGTCTACTTTCTTAATCTCAGTCGCACTGGGGTGATCTTAAATTCACGCCGTTGACTATTCCAGCAGTGTACCCGCTGACCATATTGACTGATCACCGGGACTGGCCAGTCAATTTCACCGTTAGCCGCAACTAACTCTTGAGCAATCTTCGGGTCAATTAGCGTTACCAAGTCATCCAGCTTGAACTCAATGTTTTTCTTCATAAATTACTGGAGTAACTAGTCTGCTAGTTAATTTAGGATGAACTATTTTAATGGCTATAAGTCAATATACTACTTGCCTACTGCTATACCAGCTTAATAGTCAGTAAGCCAGTGCTTATTGGCTACCTTTGTTGTTGATAAAAGTCTTAAAGTCAAGTAAATGAAAGCATCTAACATCCGTTTTTTTTTCGCCCAGTGAGAATCAACAGAATACGGCCAAATCTGAAAAAGCCTCAAAGCCAGCTAAAGTAAAGTTAACCGGTTACGTTTCGACGGCTGGTAAACTCGTATTGCCGGCCAAGACCGTGGCTCATATAGGTGTCGATCTAGACAGAACATCCTTCAAGGTAGGCATGGACGAGGGCAAGCGTAAAGCCAAATCGTTGTATTTAGTGCCAAGTAGTACAGCTGAGGGGACCTTCGTTTTCGAGAAAGCGGCCAAAAGCTATACGTTGGCTTTGCCTTTTATTCTAAAAAAGAGTGGAGTTGATTTCACCAAAACCAAATACGACTTTACGATTTGTCTTTTCGAGTACGAAGGCACCACCGCCTTTGAACTAAAAGTAGCTCCTGAAGCACCGGCCGTTAAAGTACCTTACATAGGCAAGCCCAGAGGCCGAAAGCCAAAGCAGGCCTCTGACGCCGAGTAACGATATTGAGCCCTGATTGAACAGGGCTTTTTTTGTTTTTTCTATAAGGGAGATAATGCCCTTCTTTCAACCGCCTTTTCGATTAGAGACCGTTCTTGCTTCGGTTTCCAACAAATTTTATCCAAACTGTCAACCTGGCAGATTTTACGTTTGGAAAAGCCCTAAGTGTTGATTTAGCTTTGGTTTGTCACAAGGCTAGAACGCACGTTGTAGCTTTGTGACAAACACCTTTTTATCTACTCTTTTACTGTTTATGGTGAAATACGTAGCTTACTACCGGGTATCGACCCAGAAGCAGGGAAGGAGCGGGTTGGGACTCGATGCCCAGAAAGCAGGTATCCACGCCTTTTGTGGTGAGCAGCTAATCGGCGATTTTATTGAAATTGAATCGGGCGGAAAAACCAGCCGGAAGGAACTGGCCAAAGCCATCGAGTTGTGTCAGAAAGAAAATGCCAAGCTGATTGCTTACCGGCTGGACCGGGTGCTGCGAAACCTGGAAATCCTGGTTGCCTTGCGCTTGAACAAAGTCATGTTCACGGCCCTGGATTGTCTCAATGACTCCGACATGATTATTAACATCAAAGCCGCCTTAGCCGAGGATGAGTTACGCAAGATCTCCGAACGAACAAGGGCAGCCCTTCACCAAAAGAAAGCCCGGGGTTTTACGCTGGGCAAACCCGAAAATTTTTGTGACGAGGGTCGGAAGAAAGGAACGGCCGTTAGCCAAGAAGCCGCCCGGACTCATCCGGCTAACCAGCAAGCCGCCGAATTGATTCGACTCTATCAGCGCGATAAGCTGACGATGCGAGCGATTGCCGAGCGACTTAACAAAACGGGTTTTCGGACGCGAAAAGGAAAGTTATTTCAAGCTGAATCAGTACGCCGGTTAATACGTGAATCGATCGTGCTGGAATGATATAAAGAACCTTATCAACAGTCGTATCAACTATCATGGCCAACACTAAAAGCTAATTTTATTCCCCTTTATTCGTTTATAAGACCCCTTGCCCATGGTGGACGACTTACTGCCCTTGCCTCATCAGTCCTTGATGCGGAGTTTCTTACAGCAGAGCCATTTTCAGCACGTTTCCATTATTGGGTTATTGGCAATGGCTTTCCAGACTCGCCTGCTAATGAGCGAACCTGAAAAACCCCTTCGTGACGATATTTCTCTACTGGGTTGGCCACCCCAATATATGATCCATCTGATGAATGAATTAGATGTAAACTCAGCTGAACTTAATCAGTATGCTCAATTTGGTAATGATTTCTGGAGTTCCCAATTGAGACTCATGCCCACTCCACAACGCACGATCGTGATGGGGCTGGCTACGATCATTCTTACCCCCTCGGGGAGCAACATCAATCCTAACCGATATACTCCCTGGCTGCGATACTGGGCAAATGAACTCAATATAGATTATCTTTCCATGTCCCATTGGATGGAAACACACGGGATCAAACAGATCAATTATTTACTGGCTCGGGGGTTTATTCCGGGTGAATTTTAACAGATCTTTCTCGATTGACGGATTTCAGTAAGAACCACACAGTCTCCACTACATATCCTTTTTAAGGCAATGGATGTTCCTTACTCGTTATAGCCGTGTCTGGCTAGGGTACATTGCTAATCTTGCCAGCTAGTCTTTGAGCTTAGATTTCCATTACTATTTCACCTTCTAGCGATGACACCGAAGCAAATTCAACGGCTGGAGAAAAAGATTGCTGCTATTAAACGAGCTTTAGCTGCTGAAAAACGAAAGTTTGGTGGCTACGATGACTCCCGAGGCTTGCGCTATTTACCCACTCGGTATTATCTTCAGTTGGGCGAT
Source organism: Spirosoma sp. KNUC1025 (assembly GCF_045160025.1). Taxonomy (GTDB): domain Bacteria; phylum Bacteroidota; class Bacteroidia; order Cytophagales; family Spirosomataceae; genus Spirosoma. The sequence goes on along the minus strand of NZ_CP087140.1, from coordinate 84,273 downwards.
ATCAAAGGGGGGTAACGTATACCCGTTGGTTCGCCAAAACATTTCCCGATGACATTGGCTTTCCAGATATTGGCTTTCCAGATTTTCTGTTTGAATGGACAGTACTGCTTTTCAAAGCAGGCAAATTCGACCAAGCCAGGATCAAGGCTTGGCAAACCTTCTGTTCCAATACGTATATCTTGGATAAATTTCTAGGCAATCCAGCCCCGCCCATGGCTAAATACGAGTGGTCCAATCTGGCTCAGGAAAGCTTTACCGATCAGTTTCCCTATTCGCAGCAGCAAGCCGAACTACAGGATTTTAGTCATTGGTTAGTCGAGCTTTTGTCATCGGATTTATTCAAAATCCGTAAAGACCGCTACATAGCCATTCAGCAACGATTGGCTACTGAGGACGATCAGGAAACTCGGCGCTATTTATTGAAAGAAGCCCATCAGCTAGAGGAGCGGTTTTAAAGTAATGCCCATTGATTCATAAACTCAACTAAAATGTGAGATTTTGAATTTGATTCGTGAGATAACATTTTGAGACTTCATCTTATTTAGATTGTCTTTTCAGAGACAATCACTATCTCCATCTCGTAAATAGGGCGTTTTAAGAAACGGTGGTCCTTCTAGACATTGTACTCTTTAAGCGTGATTCGACTTCTCTCTTTACAACCAGTACGTAGATCGGTCCGAAAGGAGAAACGTCTTTAATGAAGTACAGACGTGAGCTAACACCTGTCTCAGAAGATACAAATCACGGCATTATTGAACGCGAACCAACTGAACGCCCAGCACCGGGCGGCCATCGACTGTAACACCTTGTATGACCACGCGTAACGTTCGAACGACATCCGACAGGGGAAAACGTAGCTGACTACGCCCCTGGCTATCAGTTTGCATGTGGGGTTTCCAATAGAGAACATCCCGATGATCGACGGGGCCAGAAACGGGGCTGGTGATGGCCTCAGCCTCGTAGCGGGGCACATAAAATTCGCGCTGAACCGACGGATAACCAATGAATTGAATGCGTGTCATATTCTCCTCGGATTTTGTGTTTCCCTGCAGGGACCGTGTCCTTTTTGTGTAAAAAGCAATGACACCGTTCCCGCCCCGGGACCCGTATATGCCCGCCGCGCCAGCACTTTTCAACACCTCGATCCGTTCAATATCCCTTGGATTAAAGAACATCAAAACGTTTCCATCGGGGTCCTGGATAGGCACGCCATCCATCAAATACAAGGGCTGTGTACCACCCAAAAAACTATTTCCTCCGCGCATAGAGACCACATAATCGCCCTTTTTTACACCGCCTGGCGCTGCGATACTTCGGGAAACCGTCACCCCCGCTAATCGGCCCTGCATCATTTCGTACAGATTTGAGTAGCTGGGCGATTTTTCATCGAACTTGACAACCGCATCAGCCGCATTGTGCAAACTGCGCTGTTGAATATCGGCGGGCCTATCCTCATATTTCTGGGCGCGAACTGTTACTTCGTTTAGCGCTTTCGCCGTTTGATCGCGGTAAAGATCGGGGTTGGCTGCCTGCCGAAGGCGAGCCGCTTCCAGCTGGGTCCGCAATCCCGACCCGTTTAGCGCAACCATAAGTTGACTCGTGTCCCATCCGTTGCCAATCCCTTCCTGTATCCAAAAGGCATAGTTGGTAGGCAGAGTTCTTGACTGACGATCCGTGATTCGCGTCAGTAACTGGATCGTATCGGCAATGGCCATCCCCGCCAGCCGAAAGCGTCCCTGTTCGTCCGTAGCTGCCGACTTTACGAACGATTTCCCGAGTCCAGTCGACGCCACAATGAGCTGCGCGCCGGGTAGGGGGCTTTTTTGGCCGTTAAAATGCGGCCCCGGAGCGATACCCCTCCGAGTGAATCCGTTTCAGGCGTGCCACTGACCCGTCGCCAGCCCTGCGTCAGCAGCAACTCGTCCAGCGCTCGACGGGTTTCGGCAGAATGATTCACCAGGTATTGGTTGGGGTTTTCGATACGTCCTCGAAGCTCTCCCGTTAGCAGCAAGTGTACAGGCAATGTAGCGTCGGCGCTATCAGCAAGCACGTTGTCGGCATCCATAATCGAGGCCGATAAAGCGGCTACCGCCGGTGATCCGTTATCGCTCAAATTCAGACTCAGGCTAACTTGTTCGCGGGGCTGATACCGTTTTTTGTTGACTCCCATCAGCACACGTACCGGTGCCCTGAATTCAGAAACAAAAATCAATCGCTCGGCTTGCGGCCTGCCACTGGCATCGTACAGGGTAATTTGCGCCAGACCTGGGAACCAGCTCATCAGGGGCAAGTTTACCTTCGCCACTCCATTTTGCAGGAGAATTTTTCGACTATCGATCACCCGGCCCCGTTGCTGAATCAGCACATACGCGGAGTCAACAGCAATTCGGTTCGTGCTCAGGAGGGTCAACGCCAAGCGGGTAGTATCGCTGATTGCATCGGCTGAAAGGAGCAACCCTTCGGTTTCGGGTTTGGGCAGTGGAACATGCTGAGATTGGGCTTTATAGGTTACCTCGGCGTAATACGTCCGCTGCGGCGTTGGCTCCATGGCTACACTCGTCATTCCCTGTTGATTGGTCTTGAAGCGAGCGACTTCAGCGCCCAAGTCGTCGATAATACGGCCCGCGATGGACAAGCCCTGACCATTGGGCTGTACAATTTTTACGCCCAGACGTGCAGGCAATCCAGACATCCAGCGACCACCTTCCGGCAAAACCTGAACGTCTAATGAGAGATGAACTGAATCATTCCGTATAGATATCTCGTTGCGCAACAGGTTATAGATCGCCACCGACCGCTCGAAAGCGGGGCGTCGCTGTCTGTCGTCTTCATCGGTGTAGGCGCGTAGGCGATACGTTCCTGTCATGAGGGTATCCGACAGGCGGAAATTGCTTTCGCCCCGTCCGTCAACGATCCGTATCCACTGATGCTGTACCAGTTTGCCGGTCGCACTAAGCAGATCGACGTGGATAGCCGTTTGGCCCTCGGCCCGCTGGTGACTGGCCGCATCGAGCAGGTACGTACTCATCCAGAGCCGGTCGCCGGTGGCGTAGACCGGTTTATCGATGTGCACAAACAACGTAGGAGCCAGTACCTTGAATCGCTCGTTGAAGGCCGCCTTGATCCGTTCCAGGCGAGCGTCGGGGGGCACGAGCTTTCCTTGAGTGGCCGACTGGCTGGTTGAAAGGGCTTCCTTTTCAACCCGGTCGGGTTTCCAGTCGGCGGGTAACAGCGTTGATAGCCGGTCATTGCCCATCGAGCCTTTCGCTTCCATTCCTTCCGGCATCGTAATCACCCCATCAACACTCATTTGCAACTGACCGCGCGGTAGTCTGATTTCCGTATAGGCGTAGCGAGCATCGGGATAAGGCGAGAAACTCGACGTCGCATTCGTATAGAATACGATCAGTTTCATGGGCGAAACCAATCGACGTTCGGTAGGTAATCGACCGGGTTGAATGGCCATAGACGGCTGAAGCGGAATCAGCCGTTTGTGGTCGTTAATGGCAGCGGTCAACGTAAGTGTTCGACTTTCCAGGGATATCATTTTGGTAACATCTTCCTGATAGACCATAAAACCAGCCTGCTCGACGGTATTATTGATCAGGCTGGCCATCAAGTGCCTGATTGACCCTTTGTAAGCCACCAGCCGGTTACGCTTAAACTGATTGGCCTGCCGTTCGTTCTCGGGCTTTAGTTCTTCGAAACGGGCCGTTCCGGCCGAATACACATCGCCTGACGCAGCCGCATCGAAATGGTGCAGCGCATAGATTATTCGGTATCCCAGGGCCTGATTCTCAATAATTAACGGTTCATTAGCTGTCGCAACCAGATGCTCTTTATCGGCTTTAAAGTTGAGAATTTCGCTATTGACCAGTAGACACTGCCCGCCAAATGGCTCGCCAAAGAATTGCTTTTTAAACTGACGAAGGTGCCGTTCCCATTGCTTGGGACTACCCTTAACAGTCACGGCATCCAACGTTTGTTCGCTCGGTTTAAGGCTAAAATTCGCCTTCTGCGGTGTCGAATTATCAAATCGGATGGTTTGCGTAGTGGGTTGATACCCCACAAATGAAGCGGCTATTTCGACGGTGCCCAAGGGTACCCCTGCCAACGAATAAACGCCTTTTTCGTCGGTGACTGCTCCTCGCGTTAATCCATTAAGGTAAACGTTGGCAAAGGGCATGGGTTTTCCTGTCGTGGCATCCGTTACGGAACCGGTCAGCACGGCGGTCGTTTGTCCGTGAGCCAGCCGTGTCGATTCTACCAGTAGAACGATTGTTATCCAACTGATAAAGCGAAAGCAACGCATAATTAATCGATTGAATTACCTGCTCAGAAAAAGAACATCGCTCTGTAATTATACCTAAGACTTGACATGGCTGCTTACTTATTGACGAACCATTGATTCTCAAAATACGCTCCCTCCTGAGACGAGCAGTATCTAATAAGGAAGGCATTTAAATTGAGGATGAAATGGGCCAGATAAAGTTCTGACGAGCATAGGGCAATACTTTTTGCTTCTCATATCCCGACGGACGTAAGTGGCTCCCCTTGCTGGAATTCCTCCAAAATGGAAATTTCACTCGTTAGTGTCCTCATACCACTTGGCTTATTTCTGTAAATCAGGCAAGTGCAGGACATCCCTCAGAGCAGGCACGTGACAAACAAGCCAGCAAGACGCGACAATCCAATTGAGCAGACTCGTCTTGAGCTATTGACTTGTTCATAAAAAGCGGTCTGATGCCGGTTTTGACCCGATTGGATGAGCAGGATGATGAGTATTGAGTACAGGACTTCGTGTGGGTACGTTGCCGTTGAGAAACAAGTCCACCGCCGTGTTCCGTACCAGATAATGATAGCTCAACAAAGCTGTTAGTGCCGTTACCAAAAGGGTAAGGCTAAACTTTACTATGGTTGGCAAGGCTACCTTCGCCAGTAAACCAGGAACCAGCACCACAATCGGCAGATGGATGATGTAGACCCAGTAAGACGATTCCATTAAATAAGTTAATGGGAGGGAATACTGATGGAAGTATTTCTGAAAGAAAGCAATAAAACCAAAAACGAATAGCGCACTGGAAAGCGCAGCGAAGACCATCTGGACGTAGTGCACCCCGGTGAGTTGAGGCCAGGGGGCTAACCTGGCCACCAAAAACAGCATAGCAGCCACCACTAACTGGCTGATTGGATATACGGTCAGTTTGGCCAGCGTATTCGTCTGGTAAATCATCCATCCTAAGCCATAAAAACAAAAATAGGTAACAAACACATCAGGCGCTATAAGCCAAGTCAATTTAGTCGGAATATGGGCGACGCCCATCCCGCAAAAACAGCCAAAGATCAACAGGGTTAACAGCAACAGACGTAACCCTGGGTTTCGCAGTACATAATCAGTTTCTCGCATGAAGGTTAGCGTAAAAACAGTATCCCGTTTGATGAGCCGGGCCAGTAGCCAACTGAGTAAGCTACAGCCCATCAGATATTCCAAGAACCACAGATGACCCACGTTATGCGGTAAAAACGTAGCTGAACAAAGGCCATTTACCGTGTCGGTCAGCGGCGCAGGAGCTGCTGCGAAGGCCAGTCCAGTAAACTGAAAGGCGGTCATCCATAAGGGATGAACCAGGAGTACACCCACCAAGAACGGTAGAAGAATCCGCTTGACTCGGTTGCTTAGCATGGCTTTTGGTCCCTTCTTGGTCAGCAGCAGGGCTCCTAGATAGCCCGCCGTCACAAAGAAAACAGGCATTCGGAAACAATGCAGAACGTCCACAAGCACCCCATAGATTAGTTGGTTATCCGGTGATTTGATGGGCCAGACGGGGCCATAATCGGTGCTGCTGTAGGTGGTAGAGGTATGAATAACAATTCCTAAAAGCATCATAATAGCCCGTAGCGCATCCAGCGAGTAAATTCGTTCGGCCTTCAGGGGGGAGATACCGTTGATAGCATAATGATTGACAATTAATTTAGTGAACGTGTGGGTGTTGAGCGCTTCTGCTGCCCTTATAAGGGTAGGATACGGCTAACCGCAGTTCCTGCGAAAATCCCCTGTCGGGCTGAGTCCCCCAGGCAGGCTTAGCACTTGCAGCGCCCGTTTCGATTAATTCAGCCCCTTCATCCTCAATGCCCGTTATCCTTACCTGCTTAATCAGGGCGTGTTTTCTTTGTATGATTCCCCGCTCAAGAAGTATGGATAGTGCCGGTGAAGCGTCCATGGATCGTGGGCGTCACCAGTAGTGCAAAACTAAAGAAGCCACTGGTAAGCAAGCGCTCGTGGGTGTATGAATTGACGGCTTGCTGTCGTCAAGTGGCCCTTCTGGTGACTGGATTGACGACCAGCAGCAACGGACGAAGGAGATTGGCCTTCAAAACGTATTAGGTGCGTCGGTGGCTCAGCATCCTGGCGCTGCTTGCCCTTATGGTGGCTAGTCCCATTGCCTGGTATGCTATGCCTATCGAATAGCGATCGAGTGGTGGGTATTCGTTTAAACCAATCTACTGGCTCTTGGCACGGCTCTGGCAACCCATAGTTTTCAAAGGCGTCAAAGCGGCTTTGGTCAATCCCGTGCAGGCCATACGAAGCGAATAGGCTCACCAACCATTGATTAGGAGCGTTAAATGCGAATGGATAGACGCGATTTATTTGTTCTCATTTAACGCTCGTTAACAGCGTTACCAGCTCTCAGCCATGAACAGACTGATGAAGTGAGTAATACAGCAGTCGATCATCACATCTTCGATGGGCCTATGACCCCCTTAGGGAGCCCTAAAATTCCAATTCGAATGATCGCTGTTAAAATCAAATTCTGCCAGGGTCGGTGTGCTATCTCCAGAAGATGCCAGCGCTAGATTCCTCCCCGATTTCGGTACGATCTTAGGCAGAATTCGGTAAGTGCCATCCATCAGTTGATCGATTCGCCATAACTGTTCTGGTGCGCCGGTAAAGAACCACTTATTGAGTGAACTACTTAATCCCGGTGCCACCTTGTTAACAAGCTCGTCCATGTATGGACGAGCTTGTGCAGGTTCAAAATTTCCACCGATCCTTCCTGACGGTCTACCGCTCTCGAAAAAAACGAACCGTTCACGAAAGGTTTCGCGGTTGGCCTCGCTTAATGTCGCATTTTTTCTCCCCTAACCCATCAGAAAAAATCAGTTCCTGCTGGTTTAGGATACCAAAACTAACGACAACCGTTTACTTTGACAGTTTATGAAATCGCATTCTATTTCAACGGCTTTCCACTGTATCATTTTCTTTATGCTCCTAGTGACGGGATGCTCTAAAAAGAAGGACCCAACGCCGACAGTGGACCTCACGGGCAAGTGGGAGATGGTTGCCTTTGTCGTTGATCCACCCCTGGCCGACGGCACCCGCGATTACCTGGCTTATCTTCGTCTGATTTTTTCCTACAACTGTTCCGACATAACCTTTTACTATACGTTTAACAGTGATCATACGTTCTCGGAAACCGACGAAAGCAAATGCATGTCGGGAAACACCACGGATGAATTAGTCACCGGGAAGTGGGCCGTGACGGGGACCAAACTGACCTTGACATCCGACGCGGGTACAGCCCAAGATATCAGTATGGACTACCAGCCAGGCGGAACGGGTAATTACACCCAACTAATCCTAACCTGGACAAATGCCGGCCAAAACTTTAAAGTGACGTTAAATAAGGTGTAAATTTTGGTTATTAGGCCTTAGTCTACTGTCACACCGGTTTAGAACCGGTGCAATGTATCCAGTTTATAACTTGCACAGGCTTTATTTACTTTAAATTAATAAGTGTTTCTTTTTTCATGTTAAGAAATCTTTGATAATAAAGAGCTAACACGCCTGCCTTCCCAATTTTACTCAGCTCTATTCAACTAGGCAAGCGATTGAAGTAAGACGTCCTTTTTAAGCGTTTACCAACCCCCTCACCGGTAAACGTCTTCCTTTGTTTGATTATCTCAGGATGCGTTACTTACCTTATCTAACGCTCAACCTGCAAGGCAGCTTAACATCCTTACCACTTCTGAATCTATTGAAAACCATACCGCCTTTAATCGGCTATCCATGAAAGGAACGGGTAACCTTTTTGTGGACACACCGTCAAAGGGGTTTATCCTCATAATTTGTGAAGTCTCTTCAAACCCTCCAAAATGAGACCAACTACGTTTCTCGGTAGGGGCATCTGGAAGGGCCATTTCAGAATACGGCTTTGACAAAAATTACATGACACCACTTCGCCGGAAATAGCTAACGACCAATCAGAGGGGCTATAAGCTCATTCCCAGACCGAACCGGCTCAGCTAAGCGCTGCTTGATGCTAGCGGGTGATCGGTTAGAATAGGTATCCGACCAGGCTATTCTTTTTTGGTGCCAGCGTCGAACCCGCCTGAATGACGGCCTGATTGACGGCTCGAATTCGATCCGTGTCCATCTTTTCTACTTCTCGATCATAGGTCAGCACCCCGTTTACTTCGTGTTCAACGTCGGTGGTTTGGGTGTAAATCGCTACGCTCAGCCCCCGGTAGCGCATCAATTGTTCTACCTGATCTAGCAGCATAACGTAGCGGTCGGTCAGAGCGGTTTTCGTCGGCTCATAGGCGTAGGCATTGTTCTCAACGGGCCACATGTGCCCCCGTACAAACAAACCCACGCCCCCAAATTCACCCAGCGAAGCCGCCCGTTTTTCGTCGGGTTCCGAGGCTTTATACGGACCCACATAAATGTGGGTATCCACAAAATCACCGTTCTTGGGATCGCCGTAGGCTGTTTGATAAGTCGGATTGTTGTTGAACCCTGAATTACCATTGACCAGTCGGGAGGGATCATACCGTTTGACCCAGTCCGTGATAGTAGCTACATCGAAAGCGCCCCAGTTTTCATTAAAGGGCACCCAAGCAATGATCGATGGTGAGTTGTAATGGTCGTCCAGGACGGCTTTCAGCTCGCTGCGAAACCGGGTCCGGGTGACCAAGGTGTCTTCGTTGGGATACCAGATGGCGGGCATATCCTGCCACACCAGCAGCCCCAGCTTATCCGCCCAGTAATAGAACCGCTGGGGCTCGGTTTTCATGTGCTTGCGGATGAGGTTGTAGCCTGCTTTTTTGGTATACTCAATATCGAATTTGAGAGCCTCTTCGGTTGGCGCAGTCAAAATGCCATCGGGCCAGTAGCCCTGGTCGAGCAGGCCAAGCTGCATGACAAATTGCCCATTGAGCAACGGTCGGACGACACCATTGACCTTGCCCAATTGAACATCGCGCATGCCCGCGTAGCTCATCACCTCATCCCATACCTGCCCATTGGGTGCGGTCAGGGTAAGTTTTAGCTCATACAGAAACGGAGAATCTGGCGACCAGGGTTTAGGGTTGGCAAGGGGGACCGAGAAAGCCGTTCCGGCCCTTCCCTCAGCCCGTGCTACTTCCGTTTTCCCTTCCAGCACGACGGCCGTAATTTGACCCGCCTCACGGGTACTGACCTCCAATTTGAGTTGCTTACCCGCCAGGTTCGGCAGCAGCCGCACGGCCTGGATGTAGTTGTCGCTGACCGGTTCAAGCCATACCGTTTGCCAGATGCCGGAGGTAAATGTATAATCCCCCCGGGGCCCGTTTTTTCCCGAAGGGGTGCGGCCGTCATTTAAATCATAGGCGGCCACCACCAGGTTGTTGACGCCTGCTACCAGCAAGGGGGTGATGTTGAACGAAAAGGCATCATAACCGCCGGCGTGGCTGCCCATTTTCTGGCCGTTGACAAAAACGGTAGCCATGTGATCGACGGCCTCAAAGTGTAACAAAATTTGCTTGCCTTTCCAGGCAGCGGGCAGGCTGAACGTACGCTGATACCACATGTTGATTTCCTGCTTCCGGTGGATACCTGACAGCACTGATTCCGGACAAAAGGGCACCCGTATTTTTTGGGTCGTCGCCGGGAAGGGGAGTGGGTTGGTGGGGTTGTTAGCCGATGCGACCGCTGGGCCACCCTGGTAATTCCAGGTACCGTTCAAACAAAGCCACTGGCTCCGCTGCAGCTGGGGTCGGGGGTATTCAGCCAGAGGTATTGGGGCGGCTAGGGCAGCTTTCGTCCAGCGGGTTGGCAACTCGGCGATCTGAGCCTGAGCATCTTGCGTGGCGCAAACAAAGTAGATCAAAAGCAGAGAGATAACGGTGAAGCGATGGTGTTTTAACATAAGCGACTTGGCGCAAGGGGAATGGGTGTACTTTGTCAGCCAAAAGTAGGCAGCCAACGCTGAAAACCGAAAAGGCATCCGGTGATTTGAGTGTTACTGCTGTGCGGATCCGTTTTGTAGCCCAGCGACGGTCATGGAGCTGGATGACAATGGCTCAAACCAGTTTGACTGGTGGTTACTGGCTATAATATCATCCTAAAGATTCTTCATCGCAGTTAACGCTGGTTTTAGTATCTGTTCAGTAATAGGGCAATGCGGCTCAATTCATAGCGTGCGTATTTTGATGCGTTGAATTATTTGTAAAGTGAAATTGTTCCTCTTGCTGAAGGTAAAATTGCCTAATTTTGCGTTAATGCTAAAAGAAACATACGATGAAACGAGCGCCATCACCCGAAAACCTTCTACTCAGAGATGTGCCTGGCCACATCAATGATAGCGAAATCCTTTCCCTGCTCTATACCAGGGATGTTAACTGGCAGCACGTCAATGCCATTAAGACCTTAACCGAGTTTAACGACACTATTATTTCGGACTGGCTGAATGTGAGCGTTAAAACCTTTCGCGAATACAAAAAGCCGCCAACGACCTTTAAGGAAAATGTCAAGGAACAGGTCTTACTGCTGTTAGCCCTGATTAAGCATGGCATTGCCGTATTTGGCTCGGTAAAAGCATTCGACCAGTGGCTCAACCAGTCCAACTTTTATTTTGACAACAAGAGCCCCAATGCCTATTTAAATACAATCACGGGCATAAAATTTGTCGATGATCGGTTGACGGCCCTGGAATACGGCGATAATGTGTAGGGGATGGAAGTATTTCGAATTAGTAAAGAGGTTTATGCGCAAAGCTTGCGTTCATCAGGAAGTGCGAATCGGTGGAATACCAAAGGACAGCAAGTTATTTATACGGGTGCATCGCGTTCTCTATCCTCACTGGAGCTGGTCGTTCACCGGGGAGCCATTCAGCCCACTTCCACCTATAAGGTGATGGTAATCTCTATCGCCGATGATGATTATCTGATGCGGACAGTTCAACTCAAAGAACTGCCTGCCAACTGGCGGACCCTGGGGGGTTATGCTGCTTTACAAACGATTGGGTCCAACTGGTACACCAGCCAGGAAAGTCTGATTTTGAAGGTTCCCTCCGCGATCATCATCTACGAGTACAACTACATAATCAATACCGAGCATCCAGACTTCGGTCAGCATGTTCAGTTGGTCAGAATCGAGGACTATTTTTGGGATTCCCGGCTTCTTTAGGGACTAATGAGGGGGCTACCAGCCAATTCAAATGATAGCCTAAAATACTTTACATATACATGAAGTACACTTCATGTATATGCTTCAAAAATAGGACATTTCGTGAGCTATCGTTTTGAATTTTAATCACTTTTTCTCTTCCCTATACGCGTATTGCCATTCATCTTAAGCAGCATCCGATCCACACGTCCAGATGAATCCTTTTCAAACCAGATGCGGATGCTTTCCTGTAGCTGATCAAAAAAATGAGTCTTATCTTCTGCCACCAGCACCGATCGAGGCCCATTAACTGGGTAGGCTATTAATTGACCATCTTCCACCTTCACCTGGATGACCAGGTGTGGTTCACTTAGTTCGTAGGTTCCTCTATAAGACATCAAGATCGATTCCGGCAGGCTAATCGATCGTTTCTGAACAGGTAGCTCATAGGGCTGCTCATAAAGGACGGCCAGCAAGCCCTTGGTCAATTCAGCCAGCGCGGGCGTCTCAATATTGGCCAGCAAAATGATACACACATCATCGGCTGGCAGGCGAGCGATGTTACTCCGGAAACCGAAAATACCTCCGCTGTGACTAACAACCCGCTGCCCATACACCGTATCGATCATCCAGCCCAAGCCGTATTGATGGCGAATAGGCCGATAGGCTTCCGTTTGTAAGCTAGCACTGATGATCTGATGACGCTGTAAGCCCTGATGAAAGCGGTAGAGGTCCTCAACCGTGGAATAGAGCGAACCGGCCGAAAAAGAGACGGACGAATCAACAATCGGGGCTTGCTGCGTGTACTCTTTACCCGTTTGGGCGTAATAACCAGTGGCCCGCTTGTCAGGGTTTACCTGGCTAAAATCAAAACCACTCTGTGTCATTTGTAAGGGTTTCAATACATACGTACTGAGCGCTTGTTGATAGCTCATCTGGGTGACCTTCTGGATAATATAGCCCAGCAGCGAATAGCCAGAATTACTGTACTTCCAATCCGTTCCAGGCGAAAAGTCCAAGGGCTTATTCTGGAACAGGGCCAGCATGTTAGCTTCCGTGGCAGGCTTGCTGGCTTGCTGGAGCATAAACTCCCGATCCTGAGTATAGTTATAGATGCCAGCGGTATGAGCCAACAGGTCCTGGAGGGAGATACTATCTCCATGCGGATACTGGGGATAAAATTGACTAAGCTTATCGTGTAGGGTTAATTTTTTGAGTTCGACCAATTTTAACACCAGTGTTGCGGTCAATGTTTTGGTGATTGACGCAATTTGGAAGATGGTTTGGGGCTGGTTCGTTGCGTTCAATTTACGGTCTCTAAAGCCATAGCCTTTTTTGAGTAGGATCTCTCCCTGACGACTCACCAGAACAGATCCGTTGAATTCATTGACATTGCGATACGCCTGCATTAATTCATCGAGCTTATGGGCCTTCGATTGGCCGAATGCATTCAGTGAACAGACAAAAAGGATTAGGGTATATACGTTACGAAGTGGGCTCATCAGCTGATTGGTTTGTTTGCTATTTACTTAATCCCTCACTAGGTAGTTAGACGATTTAGCACCGCAATAAGGTGTATTGCCTGGTACTTTGTTATACAAGATATGTGAACGGTTTAATTCCATTGTAAATGGTTCATCTCACAAAACCCTCCTCAAATTGAGACTACTGTATTTTCCTCTTTAATTGTGGTAAACGACGGAGCCGCCCGACCGTAAGTTATCCGCTTGGGTGGCCCCGTCCGTTTGGCAAACTACCCTACTTTCTAACCTTTAATGCTACAAATTGAAAAGCTGGTGAGACTATAGGTCTCTATACTTATAGGAACATACAGCTATATACTTAAAGGCCTATATTCCTATAGGTCTTTAGTAGAGTGCAAGACAATTTGTGCGTGTCAAGACTTTCCAATCACTTTAGTCACTATAACTTATCCTTTTCGCGCAGATATAAGGTTGTTACCCCCTGGCGGAGTTTGATGGGATAGGTGGTTAACTCCCGATCAATCACCTTCTGATCATGAGGCACGGACTCGTTGATATACTCGGGATCAATGAAAATGATGTTAAGCCGTTCATGCACGGGGTGGCCTACCCGTTCGGTATGTTTCAGCAGGTGCTCACTGCTGGTGGATGTTTTCGTGGTTATCGCTCCCGTCAATTCATCTTTTTCGAAATACCGATAAGTACAATACCAGTAGTAGTATTTATGATAGTAATTCGAAAAGCAGGCCTGATACGCATCGGGCTGTTGGCGAATCGTACGCAGCAATTCGTCGGTCTGCTGGAGTTCTCGCTGCTGGCTACTACTAAGTTGCTGCATGAGTGATCGATTAAGCAGTTCATCCCGATAGTTTTTAATGTGCTGCACCACATCCTGATGGGTTACCTGTCGTTCGATGGAGTATTTGTGTTTATAAAAGAAGGAAACGGAAATGGCTGGCTTGTCGTAGTTCACCAACTTGAGATTTTTTAGGGGCTTGCCCGGACGATTGTAGGCTTTATATTCGGTCATGAATTGCCGGGGCACAAAGTAGTACTCCAACTGTTGATCAGCCGGGGGTAGATTGCTGACTTGGTTAACCAGCGGATCTAGGTGAATGGCCTGCTTGTTAAGCACCAGACGTAGGCCTTCCAGAGGTGCCTCTTCATTTCGATTGATCGGTTTTTTAGCCACTATTACAAGCTTAAAATGTAGAATCCCTTTATTTACTATAAAAGTAAATAAAGGGATTCTAACTTCCAAGTTTCTCTTTTCCCCTTTTACCAAAAAAATTCTGCTTGATCCTTTATCATTTTTATCAACTTTATTTTGATTGATTTAGATGTGCGTAACTATCACTTTATCAATAGTTTACCACGGAAAAAACGAGGTTTAGGCGGTGCAAAAACGAGGTTTAGGCGGGATAGGGTAGGGGAAAAGCGAGGTTTGGGTGGTCGAAAAACGAGGTTTGGGTGGTCGAAAAACGAGGCTTGAGCGGAGCGACATTTAGAAAAACGAGGTTTAGGCGGGGCAGGAGAACAGTCATAAGAACCGAGGTGAAGGGCTTACTTATAGGGAGGATATATACTGTTTTCACCCTTATTGTCCGACAAAAACACATATAATATAATCTGGATTGACAAGAAAAACGAGGTTTAGGCGGTGTAAAAACGAGGTTCAAGAGGGGGTGAATACCAGTAAAACGAGGTTTAGGCAGTGCTGATGATCCAAAATAATTGGACAAAACGAGTTTGCATAAAAGAACTGGTTTTTATACATTTGACCAGCTCTTAGCTGACAGTCACTCACTTAGCTTCCCATTATGCAATCCGACCCAAATGATCAGTTTGCTCCCCTTTTCACCAAGCGGCCAACCAATTATCAACCGAATTTATTTACCGAGTCCAAGCAGGAGTTTACGGAATTGGAAAAGAAAATTGTCGTCCTAGTTGTCAATCAGATCGGGCATATGACGCTAAAAGGTGAGATAAAAGAGAAAGCAAACGTTGTCTTTACAATTCCATTTGCTGAATTAACCCGGGATCATCATAAACAGATCGCTGATGCGGCCGAATCGCTCCAATCCAAACGGCTAATTTATCGCAATGACGCCAAAGGCAAATTTGATTTTATTACGCCCTTTCCGCGCGTTCGCTCCGAAGTAATTGACGGAAAGCGTGTGATTGAACTCACGATGTTTGCCGATGTGGTACCCCATTTTGCCGAGTTAGGCCAGCGGTATACCAAATACGATATCGATGTTATGCTATCGCTTTCATCCGTGTATGCCCAGCGCATGTTCGAGATTGTCAGTATGTATCATAACCGGGGGCAGCAGGAATTTTCCTATTCCGTGGAACGCTTAATGATGATGCTGAACTGTCCGAGTCGATATACATTTAATGACTTCAAAAAGAACGCGCTGGAAGTGGCTCAACGTGAACTGCAGCAAAAGGCTAATTTGGTTCTGGAATGGTCGCCCGCTAAAAAAGAAGGTAAAAAAATCGTTGAATTACTCTTTCGAGTCAAAACGCCCCAGCAGTTGGCCGCTGAAGCAGTCAGCCACGACCAGCGCAGGGTTAATAACATGTCCATCAATGAGGCCTACACAACAGCTTGGCAGTTGATGAAAAATTATAAGCTCAAAGGCTTTCAGAAAGACCATATTCTGGCCGACCTTACTTTACTGGACACTTTTTTCCGCATTGATTCTGAGTTAGCAAATGGCGTGCGCCAAAACGTAAAAAACCCAACCGCCTATTTAGTCAAATCCTTAGGTATTGACCAGCTAAAAGATCCCAAGCCCAAAGCCAAGAAACAACCCAATACGCCACAGTCTACACTGTCTCTCTTTCCGCAAGGGCCAACTCTGCGCTCGGGATCAGCTAAATCAATTGGCGCTATTTTTGGCGATATGATTATGAATGAGTAGCTCATTCTCTGATCCACGAATGGGCAAGATGTTGGCTACTTATTTCGATAGAAGGCGCTAGCAAGTACAAAACTTAGCCAAGAATTATATCAGGATTAACTTGTAAACTTGTCAATTAGTTAGCTAAGTAACAAGTTTACAAGTTTACAAATAAATTTATGAAATTGTTGACTTTGCTAGCCGATCTTGAACCTTCACTAATCCATTTAGACTAAAGTGTTGTTTATTAGACGTTAAAATGCTATTTATATTGGATATTTTTTGTTGTATAACTTTCATTATGTTAACTTACCTGTATAACAAAACCCCCTATTGCCTGACTGGCTTTTAATTTTAGAAGCTTCAGCTCGTCTTTTTGATGCGAGGCCGTTTGGGTCTGGCAGGCTTAGTAGCTGGTGAGAAAGTTAGTTTGTTGGGCTGGGGTAAAGTTGGTTTGTGAGTATCCATCTTGTGGGGTATAGTCAATTGATCCAACCGCATTTCAAGCGGTAGAGTTTACAGTAATAAGGGTGTGGCGACGGGGGTTTACTCGTAATTGAACGATGGGCAAATTCTTTTCTAAGGGGGCGTTTGCCATTGCGGTACGCAGCTGCGGCTCGTAAAATACGTCACTTACTTATAATTCCGTGTAACTCGAATTGAGCATTATGTGAGAACGGGCGTTTTTGTAAATGAGGGTATTTAGAAAAAGGAATATCCAACTAGATCGAACGAAATACGTACTAATGTATTAAGCTACGCCGGTAGGTAGATTGTAAAGGTGGCCCCTTGACCAGGTTGGCTGGTGGCCGTAATGACACCGCCATGATTGGCGACAACCTTTTCACAGATGGCCAAACCAATACCCGTACCCGCATACTCACTTTTGCCATGTAGCCGCTGAAACACCTGGAATATGCGGTCGGCGTGATTTTCATCGAAACCGATACCATCATCAATGACGGCTATTTGGTGATAAGCTATTGACGATCGGCCAGGTTTGACCCCAGCGGGCAACTTCTCAACAGCCAGCAAGCCCGCCTTAATGTCAATCAGGGGCTGTTGGCCGGGACGACGGAACTTCAAAGCGTTGCTCAGCAGGTTTTGAAAGAGCTGGTTTAACTGCGAGGCATCACCGACAACAGTAGGCAGTAAACCAACCCGGATTTGGGCGCTTAACTCATCCACTTGAAATTCCAGGGTGGTCAGCACACCCTCCACCACGGTTTGCAGGGAGACGGGTTTACTGGCCTCCTGTTGAGTGGAGAGGCGAGAGAAGTCCAGCAGATCTTTGATCAGCGTGGACATCCGGCTGGCCCCCGATTGCATTCGATCTAAATACAATAGGCTCTCCTCGGTTAAGTCAGCCTGCCGCGTTTTCAGCAAATTGCCGAACTGCTGAATCTTGCGCAAGGGTTCCTGCAAATCATGGCTGGCAATGAAGGCAAACTGTTGCAAGCTCTCGTTGGAGCGTTGCAGCTCATGATTGGCCACCTGCAACTGGTGTGTTTGCTGCGCGACGCGTTGTTCAAGTAGTTCACTCGTTAGTTTATGGTGGGTAATGTCAACCACCATGCCCACAAAGCGGGTTGCCACTCCCTGCTGGTCAAAATAAGCCTGACCCTGGGCCCGAACCCAGCGTAACTGGCCATCGGTTAAGCCGATGGTGCGGTACTCGATCGAATAAAAACCTTCCTGATGACCTTGCAGAGCCGCTTGAACCACTGAGTCGGTTCGCTGCCGATCATCGGGATGCACCCCTTGCAAAAACAGCGGATAACTGACGCTGGCCTGGGGCGGTAAGCCAAACAGGGCTTTACATTGATTTGACCAGATCAGCTCGCCCGTGGCGGGGTTCAGGTCCCAAGTGCCCAGCTCGTTCGATTCGATAGCCATTTGCAACCGCTGCTGGGTGATCTTTAACTCATGAATATCGGTGACCGTGCCGAAGAAGCCTAAAAAGGTTCCCCGGTCGTTAAAGCGGGGGCGGCCCGTATCTTTCATCCAGCGGTAGGTGCCGTCGGCGGCCCGTAGCCGATAGTCCAGAGCGAAGGTTTGCTGCGCCTGATTGGCCGTCAGGAATATGTCGCCTGACATCTTCGCATCGTCGGGATGGACAGCGGTCAACCAGCCCAAACCCAACGCCTCAGCTGCGCTTTGGCCGGTGTAGTCATACCAGCGCTGGTTGAGAAACACACAGGTCGCGTCGGGTTGGGTGACCCAAACCATCACGGGCAAATCGTCAGCCAGGAGCAGGAGCTGGTCTAATTTAGATTGGTCAGGTAAAGCAGATGGCATGATAGAACGCTTTAAAGGACGCAAAGGTCGTTTGTTTCGAGCATATCCGGGGCACTAGTAGGCTAGAAGTCCCCATCCTGGTAAAGATCTTCGCCTGGATAAAGAACTGTCTGGCGAAAGCGATCGGTGTCCGTTGAGTTTAATGGCTCTAGGACGCACAACGTGGCTGCCAGGTGCAACGGGTAAGGTGATTTTCCAGGGTAAAACTAGTCTATAAACCTATTCAATTATAAGGGCTCTCGATCTATACTCACGAACGCCTATTCGTCTCAACTTGCGGAGCCTTTTAAGCGACACGTACTTGGATAGCTAAAACCGATTTGTTGACTCAGTGAAGTCAGCCTGTAGCTCAAGCAATTGACACCCAATAGATGGAAACTATATAAGTAGTTCTGAGCACTCGGCTTCTTCTTGCTTAAATAAAGGCAAGTATGAACGCTATCCACTATAGCCTATTTTTTCTTTTGGTCAGTGCTGGATGTACCAGGCTACCTAGCCTGCCTGCAAGTAGTCCATTCAATGTGACCAGTAGGCTTAACGATTCCACCTGGTATGGTACTGGAGAACTCTTGCGTATTAAGGAACCGACCCAACAGTTTAAGCAGGTTCGGCAGTTGAACCTGCTAGTCTATACCGATATTGATTATCCAGGTATGGGGAGTGGGCCAAATCCTAACACGACTACGGGGTGCGTTAACGGGGAGTGTACCCGGACCCAGATCTTGATGATTTATACTATTCCCTTCAAAAAAGGGCGCACCACCCTAGCCAAGCTAAATAAACGTAACCCTATCAAAAATGAACAAGCCAACCTTTCGTATGTGGGCAATTCGGGTGGCTTAGCGAAACGCTATATCGACCAGGGAGCCAAGCCTAATTGGATCAGGGTTACGAAGATCGATCAGGCAACCGGTGTAGTAGAAGGGCGCTTTGCTCTTTCTTTTAAAGAAGATATGACTGTCTACAACCGGCTAGAGAACGGTATGCCAGAGACGGCCCAGTTCAGGGGTGGCTTGTTCCATATTAAAGTCAAAGATGTAGTTTTGAAATAGTGAAGATAATCCTGCTTTTCTAAAACAATCTGTATCGCTTTGCGAACGCTTCTAGTATCGACTATACCCGGGCCTATGCCATCGCTTATATTCCTTCTAGCTGAGCACACTATTAAATAGAATCTGCTTCGTCTCAGGTAGGAGCCTTTTATGAGATCACTTCTTACTTTTCCAGACGAATATTACTTAACTTTTTGTCCTGGGGACCGATTCCAGTAAAAGCTAACAAGTCCACCCGCTTGTAGGTGATGATTTTGTTACCTACTACCCCACACCAATAGTCGTGGAACTCGCACCTGTTTGCAGAATAAGTTAGCTAAACGACTTAGCCACTTCAAGCCTTGGCTAAGTCTCATTAGTAAACCAAACGGGAACACTTCGTACCGTGTGTTTCCAGTACAAGCTTAGCGTAGAGAGGTATTGTTTCCACCCTTGTAAGTCAGCAGGTTTGGTGCTGTAACTAGCGGCTCCCAGCATAGTTGTGTCCACCACATTGGTGTCCGAATCACGGCTTGTCAGTATGATCACTGGCAGACGGCTTGTCTGATCATCGTATCGTAAGCTGGCCAGAATATCCACCCCATCTTTGGACTCGTTCAGATCCAGATCCAGCAATATCAGGCGGGGGCCATAGCCGGATAACTGCTGAAAATACCGCTCCAATTGTGAGGAGGTGTGCACCTGCAAAAAGCGCGCTTCGGGGAAGGTCTCTTTAGCCGCATAGGCCAGTATGTCTACCAAAGTGTGATCATCATCCACCAGTAGTATTAAGAAATTATCGCTCATGCCACAAAGTAGTTACGGATTCTAAAAGTAGGTATTATATGACTACTTTCTCTATGGATTAATGATAACTTTATAAAATAATTTAGCTTGTTTGTTTTATCAAACCGATAATCTGGCAACTGGCAGGTGAAGGTTCACCAAAATAAGGGAACTTGTCTGGAACCGGGTTGACCCCTTGACCAACTTGGTATGATACAGCCTAAGCGGATGTGGTATTACTCAAACAGGTCAACTTTAACACTTTGATAGTCTGACTAAACGCCCTTGCTCAGGGGTTATAAACCAGCATGGCAACCCATCGTTGAAGAGGGGATGGTGAAAAGCTTACTTCGCAAATGGTTTCTTGATGAACCATTTGCGGTCCCCTAAAGGCGAAGCGGCGTTAGGCGAGGCCAGCGTATTTCTCAACCAGCCGATGAATGTAGCTAAATAGTCCACCTTATTCCTACTTAATATAAAAAGGAAAGGTCGTTCACTGGAAGCCCGCTCGTCACATAACGACAAACACAGTCCGAATAATGGGATCAATTCGGTGAGGCGGGGGAGTCCTTTAGAAGATTCATATTATTCTTTAAGGCAAAACGAGGCTAAAATGAAATCACCACTAAATGAAGCATAATCCCTGAAGAACATCATTCGTTTACCTTCTACAGTCTTTTTCTAGTTATCCGGCAATTCTCACCGATAACCGGGGAGTACCGTTAGTTCATCCAAAAGTATACCCCAATGGCACCCAAGGGGTGACTTTATATAAGCGAAAAATTACTAAGTAATTCTAAGTACTCATCCTAGCGTATCCAGATGTGTTCCACTATTGATCAGCTTCAACCCGGGACGTATTCCTATTCTTACCCTACATTTATAGTTGAGTCCCGACAGCTAACGTTTCACTTTTTTACGCCCGATTAGCAAAAAGCATTAGTTAGTCACCCCAGCCACCCCAACTTCAAAGCCCCTGAACTGGTCTCTATTGACTGGTTTAAAGTGATCCGGATGCACTGCCCAAAAAACCGAGTCGAAAAGCACCAGCTTATTGCCCTACTGGAAACGATTGGCATCGGTCGGTAGACCTGATGGTCTTTTCTTTAGGGTTGTCGCTTTTAGGAGCTGGCTTCGTGCGTATTCTTGATGTGAACCCAATTACCATTGAGTGGCTGATTCAGGCCTGGCATTCAGCTGTAGGTGAGCGGTTGGAGAATGGATTGCCGATTGAGCGAAAGCCTGGCAAATTACCTCGACGGCCTGCTCGATTCGCTGCCAGCCTGCTTCGCTCCGTAGATCCAGACCAATCACCGGCCGGTCCAGTTGGGCCTGAATCGTCAGGTAGGATAAACCGCCTACTAAAATAGCGGCAGCCGCCTGATAATCATCCCCTTTAATGAAGGCAACTTCCTCAACTAGCTTGCTGAGCTCACTGTCCACAGATTTATTCACCGCATCGGCCAGCGTATCGTTAGTGTTTACCGTCGCCTGAAGAATAGCGCGCGCCGGGCGGCTAGCCCGGTACTGGCGAAACAGGCGCAGGGCCTGAGTGGACCAGGCCGGAGCCAGCTCTCTGGGGTGTGCGGGCTGAAACTGAGCTAGAAAGGCTGATGAGGGGTGGGCTACCATTCGCCCTTGGCTGATGTAGTAGGCTAGCAAGCCTTCGATATTGCCAAAATAGCGGTAGATAAGCACTTTACTGACAGCGGCTCTTTTGGCCAGGGCCGTGATGCTTACGCCCTGCAGGCCCTCCTCAGCGAGAATTTGTTCCAGGGCATCGGTAACGCGTTGACTGGTAGCGGCGCGATCCCGTTTGATAAACTGACTAGTCTCCAATCGGTTAGAAGCTAAAATGGTTGCTCATGGCTTAGTTTAAAGCCATAAAGTGGTACAGTACACAATAAACCTAAAGAATAGCAATGAGTTTGCTGAACATGAGTCAAGTTCAAAATCGAGCTAGCTGCCGTTGGTGTTAACAGGTAGTTGGCCACGCTTCCTATCCTTAACGAATACCAAAAAATAAATATAGGCTAATTTGTAGATATATGATGTTGCTACATTAAATGTAACTAGTATGTTTGTAAGTAAAATTCCCTATTAACAATATGGTTTACTAAGTGCCGTAGCTTAACTTAACGTAAAGGTGAGGGGTCTTGTTTCTGCCAAAACCAGAAACTTGATCCCTCTTTTGTTGACTGGCCCTCAACAAGGATTTTTACTTACTATATGGAGCGATAAACTCAAGAATTGTTTTGCCGGTGACAAGCACTTGACCTTGAATAGCGTTACGGTTAAAGCACCTGATATACCGCTTCGGCAATTAATCCAAGTGAAGAGCTATGAAGCAGTCTGGAATTCTCTATTCACGGCTAGTCGAACTCTCATCGTCTCATTGGGGAGCATTATTTGAGATCGGAAACTGAAAGTTCCCATTTTAGTTGAGTATCCAATCGAGTAGGCGAGTTAGGTTGATCTTACTCATGGTTTTCGGTCTTTATCCGAAGTTAGTATGGTCCAGTATACATCGCGAACAATCTTTTGAGATTGATCGCTTTCGCCAAACGTGCAGCCCCTTGACTGCATATACTTGCACTCATGGCTGTAAAAACCGGCATTCCTTAACAACATCGCCTACTGACATAACTTTGGGTAGAGCATGCTTGCCCTGAACTTCTCAGGAAACAATCTTGGTGAATACCTGAGCCGTTGGTGGCCAAGCTTTACCCCAGATGAAGAGTAAACACAAAATTACGCCTACCCGTAGCGTGACAAGATTCATAGAAAGTCAGTTGTAAACTACTAAAAGTGAGCTAGTAGGACAGAAAGTCGCTTGATAGGCTAGGAAGCCGGTATGTCGATTCTTCACATCTGCCCAGTTAAAATTATTACTCATTTATATAAGTTACTATATTTGACCATAAATAAGTAAATAGTTACTCAATAAACACATTCATTTACTACTAACTCAGCCAAAAGCTGACTACAACGTATCATTCGCCATTCAGCCCCAAACTTGTTACTAGCACACAACCGGTTATGCACTGAGCGATTTGACCTGAAAACTATGTATCCTTTACCTGACAATGAGTGGCAACGGGTTATTGATCTGGCCGACTACGATTTGGACTTTTCGGCCCTCCAGGATACGTTTAAAGACCTGACTAAACTAGCGGCCAAAGTCACTGGCACGGATATCTCACTCATTAACCTGATCGATTCCTATACCCAGTGGAGCATTGCCAGTCACGGGCTGGATTTAGTGTCGATGCCCCGGGAAGACTCCGTCTGCCAATACACCATCCTGCAACCCGACAGCCTGGAGGTGAAAGACTTACAACTTGATCAACGCTTTGCTCAACAATGGTATGTCGCCGACGACCCCCATTTGCGCTATTACTTTGGGATACCCCTCAAATCGAGCCAGGGTACGCACCTGGGCGCTCTTTGCGTACTGGATCCCAAAAGCAAAGAACTTGATCCGGAGAAAATCGAGTTACTCCACATCATTGCGGCTGAAGTGGTGAGTCGATTAAACATCATCCGCGAAGTGGCGTATCTCAAACGTCAGGCCACCGAACTCGAAGAGTCAAAAAAACGGGTGGCTCATGACATTCGAGGGCCTTTAGGCGGCATTATCAGCATGGCCCAGTTGGTGACCAGCAGCGGGTCTACTATTAAGTTACATGAGATACTGGAGCTCATCGAGGTGATGCAACACAGCAGCAAATCGCTACTTGACCTGGCTGACGAAATTCTGGTTAATGATGACAAATGGCACCATCGCAAGCAGGACTCGGTAAGCCATGAGGTCTTTCACCAGGCCCGATTTAAGGAAATGCTGGAAAAGCTCTATGCTCCCCAAGCCCGAGCGAAGGGCATTGATTTGTCGGTTTCGACGGATGCCACCACGGAGTTGCTCCCCTTTTCCCGCAACAAAGTTTTGCAAATTGCGGGTAATTTAATCTCGAATGCCCTCAAATTCACGCCCCAACAGGGGTGGGTTCGGGTCAGCACTAAATTAACGGATGAGGGCACCTACAACCTGTTAAGCTTAGTCGTGGAAGATTCGGGTCAGGGGATGGCCAGTGACAAGGTAGCGGCTATCTTGAAGGGGGAGGGCACGTCCAGTCATGGGACCGCCGGGGAGTCAGGCTATGGGTTTGGGCTTCCTTTAGTAAAGCATTTAGTGGAGACTTTAAACGGCCAACTCAGGGTAGGCTCAACCCCGGGTCATGGTAGCTGCTTTGAGGTGAGCTTACGCCAGCCCAAATGACGTTGATGCTGAGCAGGGAATGGGCTCAGGGTAAGTCATTGAATGACTCGGATACCCCTGGTTAGATTGAACAAATAATGTAGTTACCATAAGACATCCGAGCCAGGGTAGCTTTACTCGTGTTTATTTCCCTACCTCACCCTCTGATAGGGGTACAGAAGCGTTACCTGACTTTGGGTCCGTTTCGCAACGGCAAAGCGAAGGCTGCGTTGAGGATTGGTCAAGTGATACCCCCTAGACGCAGCTTGAAGTCGACTAGATTGCACCGTATGTAGCCTCGAAGTAGGGAATGTTAGTGGACACACAGCGTACATCGATGCTTCTGCGTAAAGCCGCTTTAGCGAAGTTGGTCCATGTAACTCCCTATGTCTCTTTTGAGGGAGGGTTTAGGATGACAATGTACACGTTAGTTACAAGGACGTTTCAACTAAAATCTACGATAGAAACAGCAGCCAAAACCGTACGATAAATATTTCATTAGTAGGCGATTTTCGTTTGTACATTAAGTAACCCTACACTTCCTTAAGCGTGTATTTAGTTTGAATCGCGTCATCTTTTCCTTCTAGTGTATTGACTATGTGGCTTCTCGCCCATTCCAATAAAAATTAAACTAAAATGAACAGGATATGCTTCAACAAAACAATTGGCGCTTTTGTACTAAGTGCGGTATAATATTCTTCGATGGGCTTCCCGGCAAAGGTGTTTGTCCTGCTGGCGGTTCTCATGAAGCCGCTGGCTTCATTTATAAAATGTTACATGAGCCCGAACTGCCAACTGTACAGCGCGATTGGCGTTTCTGTACCAAGTGCGGGGTCATGTTTTTTGACGGCTTTCCCGGTAAAGGTGTTTGTCCCGCTGGCGGAAGTCACGAAGCGGCCGGGTTTGCTTATGGTATCGAGCACGACCGACCTTTAATCCCAACGACGCAAGATGACTGGCGATTTTGCAGTAAGTGTGGTGAGTTGTTTTTCGATGGTTTACCGGGTAAAGGCGTTTGCCCCGCCGGTGGAGGACACCTTCGGGCAAAAGACTCATTAAATTATTTTCTGGTACATAGTGCCGAAGTGCCTGGTCCGACCCTGACTGTTCACATCAAGCTTCTTACAAACCCCACCCAATTTTCTGTGGATGAAATGTTTACCGAGATGCGTAATATATATAGCCGTGTGGGCATCGACGTTGTGCACGGCTCCACAGAAACACTAAATAAAGATCTGCCCGATATAACTACTCTGAACGACATCGACACAGGAAGCTGTGTAAGAGGAAATCCCTCAGACGAGCAAATTGCTTTAAGCAATTTTAGAAATGAGGCCGCCACCAATGATATTGTTGTCTATATGTGCCGGTCGGTATCGCAGGACAGTGGTTCACTAAACGGTTGTGCCTCCTCTCCTGCAGGCCGACCTATGGCCGTAGTAGCCTCGTATGCCACTCTTTACACAATGGCGCATGAAGTGGGGCACGTGTTAGGTCTTGAGCACGTAGATGACAACAACCGATTGATGACTGGTAATGGAACAGCTGGCATCACCAATCCCCCACCGGACTTAATTCAAACGGAGGTTGAAACCATGCTGTCTAGTAACCTAACTGTATAACCGATCAACTTACCCATTATGGCCATTCCAAAAGCAGAGCTTATCAAAATGATAAATCTGGATGAACCAGATTATCAGTCAATCGTTAAGAAGCTGTCAACAGATGATATTCCAACCCTGGTGGAATTGTCAAACGATCCTGACCCAGCCATTGCCACCAAAGCCATCAGTTGTTTAGGACTTATGCAGAGCGAAAAAGCTCTAGCTGGATTAGTGGAAATTGTCAAGCACCCCGATGCGGTAAGACGAGTAGCCGTGGCGAACTCGTTAAAGAATATGACCAGCGAAGAAGGCGTTGTTCCCTTATTGAATAAGCTGCTTGATGATCACGATATAGGCGTAAAGAAGTTTGCTCTTAAGACGGTAGAGTCGGGCAATTTATCACCCTTGAAGGAAAAAGTTCGTCAAATGCAACAAGAGGCCAACACCACTCTGAAAGCTTTGGCTCAACAAGTTTTGCAAAAGTTATAATTGCTGACATAGGCCCGCAAGCGGAGCCAGCACAGCAATTGGCGTTATCTGTTCAGCAACAGCGCAGCCTGGAGCGTGAAGAAGGCCGTGGCCTAAGGATGGGTTTGTAAGCCGAGTCCTGTCGAGATGACCCATGAACCAGGATGAAAAATGTCATTTTGTCATTTTCTGAGGCAGGCAAAACAGGCATCAGCCCTTTGGCACAAGACTTGTTTAGGGGCTTTCTGACACGGTTTTATGTTAAACCTTAAACTTCTTACAAGTATGTCACTGGTTAAATTCAATGGAAACGGACAACTGCCCTCTCTACTGGATGAAGTCATGGGCAGAGACATGGACGAGTTTTTTAACTTCAACCGCAACTGGCCCGGTATTACCCGCTCCCAGGTAGGAACGCTCGTTCCCGCGGTCAACATCAAGGAAGATAGTGAAGGCTATCAGATCGATGTAGCTGCTCCCGGTCTGAAAAAAGAGCACTTCAATCTGAGTCTGCACAACGGCAAGCTGACGGTCTCCACCCAGCAGCAAGACCAGCACGACGAGAAAAATGAGCAGGGGCAGTACACCAAACGCGAGTTTAGTTATCATGCCTTTTCGCGCTCGTTCTGGTTACCCGACTCCTGTGATCAAGAGCAGATCCAGGCTCGGTATGAGGCTGGCATTTTGCACATTGTGTTGCCTAAAAAGGAAGAAGCTAAACCCAAAGCTCCGACTCAAATCCAAATTAACTAAGTAGTGTTTAAATCTATCTAAAGAGGGGGTGATTCACGATGTCACCCCCTCTTTTTTATCCCGCTAACGAAGACTATTTAACGGGGCGTTGTCAAAAGAATGTTTGTAGTATAAGAAAACAACAAGATCTGCCACGTAACGGCATGAAAAGTAATGCCTGTCTTATTTGAATTTACCCCTAAAAAAGCTCCCATGTTTGGTAGATTTTTTTATCGTCAATGGAGGGTTTAAAGAGATGCACCACTAACAAGTAACCCCGTTTTGAGTTACCTTTTAAACTAATCAATGGAAACGCATGAAGAACATGTCGATAACCTTTCTACTGGCGGGGGCTGTATTGGGCCTGCTTTTAGTTGTCACGGTAAACCAGGCCCGTACCAACCTGAACCGATCGCTGAAGGCTACGTAGTTGAGCGGACCGGGACGGGGGTGGAGCGCCAATGCGATGCCGAGTAGGCAATTCCTCACTTGACTAATAAGAAGCGGAACATACTGTATATAGGAGCCTTATTCGAGAATTGTCTTTTAAATAGTATATCTTCAAAAGGACCGCCCGACCGAGTTACCAAAACACACCTTTTAACCCATTGAGCTTAGACGGGTAAGTAAACACTAAAGGTGGCTCCCTGACCAGGCTGGCTACTGGCCGTAATAGCCCCCCCATGATTAGTCACCACCTTCTCACAAATCGCCAGCCCAATCCCCGTGCCGGTAAACTCGTTTCTGCCGTGCAAGCGCTGAAAGACCTGGAAGATGCGATCCAAATATTTAGCCTCGAAACCTATCCCATTGTCCATCACATCAATCCGCTGGTAGTGGAGAGCCACGCGACTGGGCTTCACCCCAGCCGGTAAGTCGGCGGAGTCCACTTGGTGCGCCCATACCTGAATGAGGGGAGGGGTGTCGGTCTTATGAAACTTGAGCGCGTTACTCAGCAGATTCTGGAACAGCTGGCCTAGCTGAGCGGCATCACCCGTCAATGTAGGCAGCGGCCCCACCTGAAGCTGAGCCCCCGTTTGCTGAATCGTCCAGTCTAACGTAGTGAGCACAGTGGCGACAATGGTCTGGAGTGAGACGGGGGCACTCTGGTCCCGCTGGGTGGAAATACGGGAGTAATTCAGCAAATCCCGAATCAGCGTCGACATCCGAGCCGCCGCCGTCTGCATCCGCTCCAGATAGCCGAATGCCTCGCTGGTTGAGTCCGTGTAACGTGTTTTCAAGAGATCACCAAACTGCTGAATCTTGCGCAGGGGTTCTTGTAAATCGTGGCTGGCGATGTAGGCAAAGGTCTGTAGGTTGGCATTCGAGCGAACCAGCAGGCCATTGGCTTCGGCTAAGGCCTGGTTCTTCATAATCAATTCGTGGTTAGCCGCTG
This sequence comes from Spirosoma sp. KNUC1025, assembly GCF_045160025.1. Taxonomy (GTDB): domain Bacteria; phylum Bacteroidota; class Bacteroidia; order Cytophagales; family Spirosomataceae; genus Spirosoma. Next base: position 55,885 of record NZ_CP087140.1, on the reverse strand, counting down.
CTAACTCCTCCGTGCGCTGTTGCACCTGACTTTCCAGATTCGCCGACAACTGCCGAAGCTGCTCCTCACGTTGGCCTAGCGCTAACGTCTGCTCATAGTCAGCCGTCATGTCCAGATTCGTCCCCATCAGTTCCAGGGGACGTCCTGTCGGGTCGGTTACCACATGGAAACGGGAACGAATATGGTGGACGCTCTGATCCGGATGGATGACCCGATAGCTGAGGCCGAAGGGTACCCCTTTGGCAACACCTGCCAATACGTCGGCTTCCGTGCGGGCCAGATCGTCAGGGTGAATGCTGGCCAGCTGGGCCTGGGCTACATTGGCTAGATAACCGGGAGCCAGACCGATTAGCTCCGCTCCCCGGGCATCCAGGTGCCCCTCATTGGTGAGCAGGTTCCAACGCCAGGTGCCCAGTTGGGCCACATCCAGGGCCATTTGTAGGCGGGCTTTGCTTTGTTGCCCGGATTCCAGGTCCTGTCGGCGAGCGGTAATGTCGTCGTAATGGACCACAAACTGGTCATGGCCATAAAAAAAGGCCGTCATCTCGACCCATCGGTCCAACCCAGGAATAAACTGCACAAAGCGAATCGTTTGCCCGCTATTGATGACTGGCTGATAGGTATCGAACCACGCTGGCCCAAGGGTGGGGAAAACGTCCCGAGCCGCCTTGCCAAGGGCTTCTTGATGATTGACTCCGGTGATTTTTTCTAACGCGGCGTTCAGCTCCAGGAATCGGCAATCGATCACTTTTCCGGTTTGATCCCGAATGGCTTGGCAGAGGGCAAAGCCGGTGTCTATCGTCTCCCGGTCGGGGCCTTGGGTGTTCTCGACCAGCGGGTGGCTAAGAGACGAATCGGTAGACTTAGCCAGGTGCTGTTTGCTCATATAGACAAGAAAAGGGCATCTTAAATCGCCCCTTAAGCCAAAGTTAGCCTTATTTTCTGTTTACCTGAACAAGTTAGCTTTTGATCACCTGTTACGGATAGCCGTTAGCAGTTATTAAAACAAGTCGACTCTTTAAACGCCCCCATTTTTGACGCATATAGATGAATGGTAGATTGCCTTACGCTGAAGCGTTTATAAACAGAAGTGGTTTGCTAGCTATTCACTAAAAAAGTAATGTTAGTCCCCCCTTCTTCGGTAATTGTGGCTTGCTTAAGCGGGCAATCTCCTGGCTAAGAAACTGGGTGAGCTGACCGTACATAAAATCCGGTATCGGTTTGATCGCTTCTTGCCGACGCGACTCTTCTAGGGCGGCAATATAAGCCGTCCGATCCTGGGCATACACTAAGCTTAAGGGCAGGCCATGATACTGCTGAACATAATTCATCAGCAGCCGAGAGGTGCGCCCGTTGCCGTCACCAATGGGATGAATACTGACCAATTGAAAATGTACCTGAAAAGGTCATAGACCTGCCGGACTGTTTTAACTGCGGGCAACAGCGTGTTCATCTCTTTAAGCAAAGTGTCCACGGCCGCCGGCACCTTCTTTGCATCTAAAAACATGCGGCTAGCGGCCATGGCGCTAACCGTGCGGAATTGGCCCAGGCTTGAATCGAAGGTACCCAACAGGGTGTTGGTCGGCCCACCCGTCTGGCGCATGACCGCTGCGGCAATTGCCTGTAGCCGGTCCCGATTCAAGGGCTCGTGTTGGGTAGCCCAGTCGAGGACCAGTTGTTGAGCGGCCTGGTTATCAACGGCCATTAAGTGGTGTTCTAGCGGCTTGCCCCCCGCCGTAAGCCCTTTTTCTAACAAGGTCTGGGTCTCCAGCAGAGTCAGGGTAGAGCCTTCAATAGCGGTCGAATGATGGGTGTGCACCATTTGATTATACAGCTCGAAGTTAATCACGCCAGTGGTGAGCGCCTGGTATTGCTTAATCAATTCAGGCAGTGTAGGAGCTATATAGGGTGTGGTTTGAGCCATGGTGAGCGGTCAGGCGATTGGGCACGAATAGTTACTCAAAGATACGAAAGATGCTAGCTCGAAGTAGAATAGCCTTTAAAACTAGCTTTAGTTAACGTTCCAACCTTGGCTATCCCTCTGCGGAGGTCACCCTGAATAATTGCGACGAGTTCGCCGTGGTTCCTGAGCTTATCTAATAGAGTAAGCTACTCTAGTAAATGCTGATTTGTCTCAGTTCGAGGAGCCTTTTTTGAGAAGAAATAACTGCCAGTTATAAGATTAATTTGAGTAATCAATCTGTGAGGTGAAACCCTGCTCCCACACAATTAAGTCTTTCTTAAGGTATGTCATGAATCCAACTTAAACCTGAATAGATCTTTGGGCAGGCGCGTCAACCAATTATCTGAATTAAATAAACTTAAAACAGTATACACGTTTGGTATTTTAAAAAATAGTTAGCAGTATTGCAGTGTACTAGTTTAATGGTGCACTAAATCATAATGGCAGTATGATTAAACTCACGAAGCTAACATTTGGCTATTCCCCTCGAAAAACCGTTTTTAGAGATCTCAACCTAACGTTGACGCCCGGTACACTGTATGGTTTATTGGGGAAAAATGGGGCCGGAAAATCCAGCCTTTTGCGGCTGATGGGCGGTATGCTTTATCCACAAGCGGGCCAGCTTCAGGTGGCTGGCTTCGAGCCAGCCAAGCGGCAAGCCGCCTTTTTGCAGACGATTTATTTTATCCCTGAAGAAATTTATCTACCTACTGTCAGCCTGCAGCGGTACATTAACACCATGGCTCCCTTCTACCCGAATTTTAATGAAGGGCAATTTCGGCGGTACCTCAATGAGTTCGAGGTACCGAAAGACCAAAAACTAACGGCTATGTCCTATGGCCAGAAGAAAAAGGTTGTTATTAGCTTCGCACTGGCCACCAACACCCCAATTCTAATTATGGATGAGCCCACCAATGGGCTGGATATCCCCTCGAAAAGTCAGTTTCGCCGGATTGTCGCTTCAACGCTCTCCCCCGACCGACTAATCCTGATTTCCACCCACCAGGTTCGGGATTTGGATAACCTGATCGATGCGGTGATTGTCCTGGATGAAAGCGAAATTCTGCTCAATCACACCCTGGCTCAGATTGCTGACCGCTTACGGTTTGACAACGTAGCGTCAATGGCTCAGACCGAGCGAGTCCTGTATGCCGAACCATCCCTACGAGGACAGGCGGTGGTGCTGGAAAACTGGGCCCAGCAGGACAGTAAGGTCGATCTGGAGCGCCTGTTCAATACGGTACTTTCCAATCGCGAACGAATTAAAACCCTCTTCCACGAATTGCAATGAATTTACCCTTGACAACGATTCTGCTTCCTGTACTGAGCGGTACTATCATTCGTTTTTGTGTTTCCCTGGTTTTTTCCACTTTACCCTAAATCCATGCATCCTACTTTCGATCTCCGCCGTTTCGGCCTCGTTTTACAACTACATTTGTCCGAACATATCCGAACGTATGGGCTAGGCATCGGCGTATTGGTTGGCACCTGGATTGTGCTGCTCGCGCCCAGCACGGCCCGGACTGATCATTTTGGCGAGAATGTATACCGGTTTCACGGGATCTTATTCAGCTTCCTGTTTGGCGGATTTGGGGCCTGGTTTGCCAGTGAAGCATTCCGGGTCATCAGCACTCCGCTTCGCGGTATTCCTCAATTAATGCTGCCTGCCTCACAACTGGAGAAATTTGTAGCCAGCTTACTCATGCTGCTGTTGTATGTGCTTGTGTTTATAAGCGTTTTTTACGCGCTGGAAGGCATCTGCTTTCTGATCATCAATGCAAAAATCCCCCCGCCGAACCGCGCTACGAAGTACTTGATTTAAGGGGACCTTATATTCCTTTCGATCTACGGTACTTATCCTGGATGGCCCCGTCCTTTTTTCTACTGGGCTCTATTTATTTTGCCAAAGGAGCCTTTGTCAAGACGAGCGTGATTGCCTTTGTGCTTTATTTTTCGGTTATCCTGCTCAACGAGTTTCTTATCCGCCTGGTATTTCCTGACCGCGAACACTATGGCCCGACCCCATTCTCGGACGTCTATTTTCAGCAGAATGGCCGTCGTTATGAGGTAGAGCTAACCGGACTCCCTAAACTGCTTATTAGCCTCCTCTCACTAGCAGCAGCGCCCATTTTATGGGGTATTGCTTACGTACGCTTTAAAGAGAAACAACTGTAACTATGGATTTTCGCGATACACAAGCTATTTATTTGCAAATCGCCGATTACGTCTGCGAGAAGATTCTGCTTGGACAGTGGCCACCCGGCGAACGCATTCCCTCGGTGCGGGATTTGGGCGTAGAGCTGGAAGTGAACCCGAATACAGTAGTGCGCACGTATGATTTTCTGCAGCAGAAGGCCATCATTTTCAATAAGCGGGGCATCGGCTATTTTGCCGCTGAGGATGCCGCTACATCCATTAAAGCCTACCGTCGGGAGCAATTTTTTGCTACCGAACTGCCCGTTTTTTTCGCACCCTTTATCTGCTCAACATTGATCTAGCCGAAATTCAACAGCGGTATGACGTGTTTGTCAATGCTGAATTTACGAATCAATGATCCTGGCTACTCTTTTTTGTACAATACACGGACCACGAACGCGTGACAACACCTTGACGAAGTTATAATGAAAACAAGCGATAAACTCTTGATCGGTAGCCTGGTTCTAGGCTTACTAACGCTGGTGGGCTCAACCATGGCCCTTCGAGCTGAACACGATACAATTGATTTTAATGACCCATTTTATGGGTATACGTCAACTCCAGTCAAGCCGTTTAGCATTCTTAAAATAGAAGGTAATCCAAGCGGCATCCTTCCCCAAGGTACGGCCCCTATTGGCTCAAACGGGATCACGGAAAATCCCTATGACAGTTATACAACCCTGGGCATTCAGGTAGGTACCTCGTTTGAAATTCGTACCCCAAAGGCCAACACGATCAAGTTTATACACCGATCCGTGGGGGATACTTTGCTGATACGGTACGAACATGAGTTTTATGCCCGGCGCATCTCGGCGGATGAAGCCTTTGCCGCTCCGCCTTTTGCCTATATTATTGCGCCCGCCATTCGTCAACTCATTGCGTCTAGAACGACCTGTAAACTAACGGGACTAAAAGCTGAAACCATTTCGATACAGGCTACCAATGCCCGCCTGCTACTAAGCCATAGTTTGATTAACCAACTGACCTCAACCGCCCAAACCGGCAGCATTCTCCAAATCTCAGCAACCACTCACATTCATGCGGCCACGATAACGTCTCGGGACAGTTCTAGCTTTCGGGCGGATGGGAGTGGGTTTGACGCCCTCAAGTTGCAAAACGATAGCACGGCCATTCTTAAGCTGCCCGCTTCTTTGTTGACTAAACTACGGTAAACTCCAGTCAGGCTGCCTGAATCGAGGCTAGAGCGAGATAGGCCAAACTAACCCTACTTGCATCTGTGTGCATATGCAAGTAGCAGGTCACCATTCGAACTACTTTATTGAAGCAGACAGGTCCGTTTTTAGCCCTTCCCTACTACCTGTGACCGTTTCATTAATCGCCCAGTTTCAAAAGCAGATACTTTTTAAGCACCTCGTCTCATCAATGAGCATTTATTTAGAATGTGCGCTTCCCTCGGTTTTATCGCAGTTCTGCACAACTGTTAGCCAATCCGTTTGAAAAAATCTTCCCGGTAGAGTTCCCCAATGGGGACTTCAATCGTGCCAATAAGAATGCGGTTCCGCTCGATACTGTCAACTTTTGTCAACGCAACAATAAATGAGCGGTGTATTCGGGCAAACTGGTCGGTGGGTAGTTTCTCCATAAAGCTGGTTAGAGAAAACTGTGTACTAATCTTGGTCTGGCGGGTATGCACCAGCACGTAGTCTTTTTTGCCCTCTATATAGAGAATATCGTCTAAATCAACACGGATGGTCTTTACCCCGGATTTAATGAAAAGCTGACCTGTCAAAGGTTTCGGTTCAAGTGTAGATTCATTTGTAGGCAAGCGATTGGCACCCAGCTGGGTTTGCACTTTCTGGACCGCGGCCAGAAACCGGCTGAAGGGAATCGGTTTGAGCAGATAATCCGTCACATCTAAGGCAAAGGCTTCTACCGCAAACTGGGAATAGGCCGTGGTTAAAACCACCAGTGGAGGAGGAGCCTTCAAGGTTTGCAGGAGTTGCAAACCGGTCAAACCCGGCATATCAATATCCAGGAAAAGTACATCAACAGGATTTCGGGCAATAAACTCCAGCGCTTGCAGTGGAGTTAGGCACAACTTGGCCAGATGCAGGAATGGAACCCGTTCGATATAGGATTCCATTACTTCCAGCGCTAGCCTTTCATCATCCACGACCAGGCATTGAAGTTTTGTCATAATCACTTGATAGTCAGCAAAAGCGTGGTTTGAAAGCGCTCGTTCGTCTGACTGAGCTGCAATTGATGGCGGTTGTCGTACAAGTGGATTAGTCTGCGTTTTAAGTTGGTTAGTCCAATGCCACCAGTCGGTAGTATGCCCTTCGCGCGGATACCATTAATCGTGTGCAGGGTTAAAGTAGCCTCATCCAGCGTGAGCGAAATAGACGCAAACTCAGCCCCATGCTTAAACACATTTTCTACTATAGGCATCAGCAGTAGGGGTTCAAGAAATACGGCTTCTATCTCCCCCTGAACGGTAAAATGAAGGGGAAAGTCCAGGGGTAACCGGAGTTGTTGTAAGGCCAGGAAGTGTTCGATCATCTCCACCTCTTTTACCAAAGGAACCTGCTCTTCATTCGTCTCGTAAAGCATATACCGCATAAGTTGCGAAAGTTGCATGATTCCCGCTGACGTTTCAGTGGATTGTTTGATGGCCAGTCCATACAGCGCGTTTAATGTGTTGAACAGGAAATGCGGATTCAGTTGAGATCGTAAAAAAGAGAGTTCGGTCTTGAGCTGGGTATTTTCGAGTTCCCGGGTCTTCTGCTGAAATGAAAACCAATCGACGGCAAACCGCACTATGCAGGCCAGTGTGACAAATAGCAACAATTCAAATGAGCGGAGGATAAACTGCTCCTCGTAGGATAAGGGAAAATGATCTAGCTCAGCACCAAGATACCAGCTTCTTAATCCGTGATAAGCCGAAATGCCCAGGGTTACTAAACCCAAAATGAGCAACCCATTAACGATCAAAAAACGAGCTATCTTCATTCGGGCCAGTAACGCCGGGATCAAGTAGCGGTAGTTGGCATAAAAGATAATCACCTGGGCTATAATATGAATGCTGGGGTGGCCAATGAGAAAGTTAACCCCTTGATAGGTATTGATATAGATAACCGCTACGATGTAGGCCGACCAGATCAGGCTATGAGCAAGAACTGGCAAATACCCGGGTATGGGTTTGGTAAACAGTCGCTGGAATCGGTTGTGCATAAGGGGGTAAAGTTACCCAAGGAAGCCATCGAATGGTTGGTTCTGCCTTCAACAGGCGTTCTGTAGCGCTAGACGCCATTTTTTAGGCCATCAAACCAATTAGCAGGTCAATCCTACCGATTGATCGTACTCCAGGCAAATTCCAGGGTTTTGCTTTTTTCTGACGGATCAATTGGCTTTGGTTTGGGTCAAAATCGAATCGGATGACCTACGCAATTCAAACGCAGCAACTCAGTTACTGCCATGGCCAGCAACTGATCGTTGATAATCTCAATTTACAAGTGCCTGTGGGGAGTATTTTTGGTTTTCTGGGTCCCAATGGTTCAGGCAAAACCACTACGATACGGCTGCTCCTGGGACTTATTCGACTGACAAACCCAGGAATTCAGTTGTTTGGTCAGGACATTCGGGATGAGCGATTGTCTATCCTGAGGAAGGTCGGGGCTTTAATTGAAGCACCAGTGCTGTACCCGCATTTGACCGGCTATGAAAACCTTCAGATTGGCCAGCTCGCCCGGCAAGTGGGTCGGAACCAGATCGACTGCGTCCTGGACATGGTGGACCTTACCCAGGATGCAACAAAGCAGGTCGAGCGCTATTCACTGGGTATGCGTCAGCGACTAGGGATTGCCCTGGCGTTGCTAGGAAACCCAGACCTGCTGATTCTGGATGAACCCACCAACGGACTCGATCCGTCCGGGATTCGGGACATTCGGCGTCTGCTCGTTGACTTGAGTCAAGTGCATGGCAAAACGGTCTTCATTTCCAGTCATTTACTGAGTGAAATGGAAAAGTTGGTGACGCATGTGGGCATTCTCAATCGGGGTCATTTGCTTTTTCAGGGGCCCCTTACCCAACTCCACCATGACTTTTCTGCCGGAATCTCCGTGCAGACCTTAGAAGATATCTTTTTAACCCTAATCAATCCAAACGCATGAATGCAGCAACTGATCTAATTAATTGCCTGGGTATGGAGCGGCTGAAGCTGAAAGGAACGTTAGTTATCTGGCTGGCCATCTTTGCCCCCGGTTTTGTGGTCGTCGTGGCTTTTGTGGCCGGGTATGCCGACGGGGAGCGGTTCTATCAACCGGGGGTTAATCCCTGGAATAATTTCTGCGAGCACCTTCTGGCAGGCTGGTCACTTTTTATATTTCCGCTTTATATTTCCCTGTTGTCGGCTCTCTATGCGGCCCTGGAGCATCAAAACAGAGCCTGGGGGTATCTGTACAGCTTGCCAGTGCTGAAAAGTAGCATTTACCTGAGTAAGCTGTTGGTATTGACTGCCTTGATTGTGTTGAGTCATACTGCTTTGTTTGTCTTGGGCTTCTGCGCCGGATCGTTAATTGGTCTGTTGAAGCCTGCTTTCGGTTTTCAGAATTATGCCATGTCTGCTTTTATGCCGGTGGCTTGTCTACATTTATTTGTCTGCGGACTGGGAATGATCGTCATTCAGCTACTAATCAGCTTGTGGTATCCCAGCTTTATCATCCCCGCCGGCTTTGGCCTTTTCGCCACACTGGCTGGCGCGATTGCCCGAAGTTTTCAGGTAAGTCATTTTTCCCCTTACCTCTGGCCGTTCGTGTTTCTCAACAACACCCTAGGAGTCAACAATTGGAATTACGCTATTTTAGGGTGGAGCGTTTGTACCTATTTGCTGGGAGCATACATCAGTATGTTCTTCCTTGGCCGAAGAAGCCGGGTGTAACAAAATCCTCAGTATCTTGGCCGTTTAATAAAACGCCCATGTCTTGAAGCATATGTATGAAGATTCTATCGTCTCAAGTAGGAGCGTGGCTGTTGCACAACTCCGCTTCCAACGTCGATTTTTCAGTGGCTGAATTGGCGAATGAGATTTTCTCCCATTGTCTACCCTTATTAGTTGAGAAAAAGCACGCTAAAGTCCAGAAAAGTGTCTTCAGACGACAATGACCAGTCCACCTTTAGGGCTATGGCCTGGCTGACAGTAGACTTGGGCGTGAACTTCATATACTTCTTCAGATTGAAGGCAATAGCCGCCATCAGCATCACCTTATGAGCACCGGCTTTGCCTCGTACATTTACCTTCCGTAATCCATAGTACTCCACCAGACTGCCCAAGACCGGTTCAACCGTTTGGTGGCGAAGTCGTTTCATACGCTTTCCCCGCCGACTTTGCTGGCGTTCCACGGCTCGCCGGTAGAAGGGATCATAGGCCGTCCGAATAATCTGTCGGCATTGACTCTTGGGCACACATGCGGGTTTGAGGGGGCACTGTCGGCAGTCTTGGTAATCCGCCCGGTAGACTTTCATCCAGCCGCCATCGACATTCTTATCAAACGTCTTAAACACTAAACGCTTACCCTGCGAACAGGTAAAGTAATCGCCTTCAGGGGCATAGAGAAAGCCTTCGATTTGTGGTTTGTATTGGCCGAAGACGGGTATCCATCCGCTGGTACTGTCGTGAAAATCAAGTTTTTCATTAGGATTTTTTCAATATCTTTGGCTCATCCAAAGGACAACTCCGCCACGGTGGATTGATCCAGTGTAGTCCCGCTAGTCGGGACTATTTTTTTTGCCTTTTGGCTCCGGTCCATTTGCCTGTTCGGCGTGCTGAGAATATAAGGGGTCATACTTAGTTTGATGACGCCACAACGCATAAGTTAAAAGTAACAACTTTTTTTGCACAGCTACGTAGGCCTTCATCTTGGTGTTGGTCTTTTGATATACCCGCTCATAAAGAGCCTGGCAAGCAGTCTCCCCAAAACGGACCGCACGGTGCGCCGCTGCGATTGAAGGCAGGCAAGTGAAGAATACGGCGGATGCGGCTATTACCCTTTTTCGAGATTCGAGTCTTACCCGATCGGTTGCCCGATTGATTCTCAATCACATCATAACCGGCATAACTGACTAATTGCCGTTGGTTAGTGAATCCCTCAAAGCCATTGGTTTCTGCAATCAGTACTGCAACCGACAAAAGCGCTAAGCCTTTGATGGCAGTTAGGCGTTCAACTTGTGCTTTCAGGACAGTATCCCCCTGAATTAACTCCTGAATTGCTGTCTCCAAAGCGTCGAGCTGCTGGTCGTAGACAACCAATAGTTTATCGTTCTGTTTGGTGATAAAATCATCGCCTATTGCACTGTAATCCAGGGCATGTTGCTGATTACGGCATTGGGTTTTCCATCGCACCGGCGACCCGGTCCTGAAACCGTTGATGCTGCCGGGTTAGTAAACGTAAGCTGTAGATATTCTTGGATAAGGGCTTCCAGAGCGTCAACTGTTGTTCTAAGCCCATTCGAGCTAGTCCTTGGGCATCGATCTTGTCATTCTTGGACAGCGCCGGCTGCCCGGTTGTAGCCTAAGCTTTTCAAGTAATGTTTTGCCTTATTAGGCAACAAAATACAGACTGACTGATCCTTCTGATAGAGATGCCAGGCAATAGCCTCGTGATAAACCCCTGTCGATTCCATTACGTAGCGAAGTGGCAAGCCTTCAGTTTTGCAATGGCGTGTTACCCACTGTTCTAACTGAGCAAATACCGCCAATTTGTTAGCTACTTTTGTCGAGCCTTTAACCACGACTCGGCCATCGGTATCGATCACCGATAGACAAACTTGCAGAGAGTCCTTACTAATGTCCAGTCCAACACAATACCGTAGCAGCTGCATACGAAGGGGATTAAGAGATGAACAAATTGGTTGACTGACCGCCTTTTCCCGCCTTTGCACATGAATGCCAGATCGTGGCCAGTGGCTACGTCTATAGGTACTGTTGGGGCTACCGAGAAAAGACAAGCTAGCCAGAGCAACCAGCGGCACAGTATCGGTTGGACGTACTAACGGCGGAACTCAGGGTGCTGGCTAGCCTTGTCAAGTCGTACTCAAAAATTGTACTTTTTCTGATGTAATCAACCTAAAACAAAGATATGAGCGGCGGACCGTCCGTAATGTTCCACCCCTCCAGCAAGGCGTAGTTACTCCCATTGGAATAGCCAGAATCGGCCAGTAGCTCCTCCAGACGCAGTTGATTATGGGCCAACCGTTGCTGAAGCTTCAGCGTAATAGAAGGTAGCGTCTGGCTATCCCGACCATTGGCAAAATCGGCCTGCACATGGCTGATAACGCCTTGGGCGGTATCCACTGCCAGGCTACAATGGTAGTTGAGTTTGAGAGCTTTTCCTGGCTTAATGGAAATGCGGGCATCGGGATCAGTAGGACTGTAATGAGTTTTGTTGCTCAATAATTTTGCTTTTTCGTTGCCAGCGCCCAGGGTAGTTGGTGCACTTTTCAACTTCTGCTGGCGCTTTTTCAACTGGCTTAGCTGATAATCAGTAGCGGTGATCACCGGCGCAGCTTGACGCTTGCTGGGTTTGGGTACCAAATCTACAGATCCATTAGGGTATTCAGCCTGCGGAAGTAGCTTGGGCCCTGGCCTTTGCGGCTGTTTTTCTACTAGCCTTTCCATCGAGGCATTCGCTTTAACAGGGGCTGAATCGATGGCTACTCGACGGCCAGCCACCATATTGTTGGCGACACACAAGCTGAACACCTGATCAAATAGTAATTCAAAAAGTGCTTCTGGATAAAGTTGTCGGGTGCGGCTCAGGGTGGAGTGCCAGGGTAATGGCTCATCAATGTTATAGCCCAGGAAATACAACATGTCCATGCGCATGGAACAGTACTCAATCAGCTTACGGTCGGAGGTAATATTCTCCAGATAGCTGATGAGCATGAACTTGAAAAAGACCACTGGGTCAATCGAGAGATTGCCGGTTGAGCCATAGCAGTCTTTGGTGTGTTCATAGAGGAATGTCAGATCGAGCGTCTCCTTCAGCCGACGGTAGAAATTATCCTTGGGAATGCGACTAGAAAGTTGGAAATGGGTGACGAGTTTTTCGTGATCGCGTTTTCTGCCTTGCATGGTTGAAGATACAAAAACTCAACCTATTCAGCCATTTCATGTATAGGCGGAGTTGTGCAACAGCCACGAGCGTTTGTTGAGACGGACCAACATTGACGGTCAGTTCATTTTCGGATCAGCTAGTAAAGCCAGTATCCTGAATAAAAGCTTAGGAATTAGGCTTTTATGCGTAACATTCGAGCTGTAGGATGGTTACTAGTCTAGCATAACCTGCCTGAGCAACCATGAAAAATTCCACGTATAGCTCACCAACTAATCCTTCGGGGGCAAAACTCTTGTTCGTTGAACACTGTAATGATCAGTGGGAAATCATCCAAACACTAATTCGCCAGTACCTCCCTCAAGTCAATCCCCTGCGAGCCAACTCCGCCCAACAAGCCATGAAGCTGCTGCGTGCAGGGCAGCAACAAGAATGGGAACTTCCTCAGTTGATCCTGCTAGATCTGCACTTGCCCAGCCTAGTCGATGGCTGGCAACTACTAACGGCCATCAAAGCCCTAACGGCTCCTGCTCGCTGGATTCCCACTGTGGTGCTGAGCTCATCCCTCTCCCGGGAGGATGTGGTGAAAGCCTACCAGGCGGGCGCTGCTTCGTATTTACGAAAACCAATCGAGCTGGCGGGCTGGCAAATCCTTTTTGAGGAAGTAAGGGCCAACTGGTGGGAAACCGTACGGCTGCCACCTATGCACTATATCTTGTGAACTAACTAAGTAGTACTGGCTAACCTCGTTTAGGGACCTACCTACTTTGACAGGTAAACCCCACCTTGCACGAACTAGTTTGTAGCAAAATTCGCAAACGATATACCAACACGTACAATCCATTGGCCCATGCAATTACAACAAGCTACGCCCACCTTTGACATTCTGGTGGTGGATGATGAACCACCAGTCAGCGATCTGCTCAAGCGAATCGCCCAAAAAGAGTTTCCAGAGGCTAACTTCATCAGTATGCAATCAGCCCAGCAAACGCTGGATTATTTGCAAACTCGCCCGGATCGCCCTCCGCAACTGATCCTACTGGATATTGACTTACACCAAGCCAAAGATGGCTTAAGCTTTCTACCCGAGCTACGAGCCCACTTAAAGGGGGCTGTACCCATCATTATGCTCAGTGTGGTGGACAACAAAGCCAAGATCGAACAAGCCTATGATCAGGGCGCAGTCGCCTACACCCAAAAGCCAGAGGACCTGTTAGGCTGGCATACGTACGTGGGGATGCTACGAAGGTATTGGCATCAATTGGTGGATCTGCCCACCCGAGAACATCCTCTTAACTAGGTGGGTTGGAAACGGCTTTGTAAACGTTGATTGCCTGCGTATTTAGTAAGTAGGGCTTCTTTTAGTAACAAGCCAAAGTAGTACTATAAGGAATACAATGTCTATTTTGCTGACTATCAATTTTTTTACAAAAACGAAGGTTTTCTGCCGGGCCGATTTTGCTGACCCCTGAAGATTTTAGCCCCTACTTAGTTGGACGTATTGAACAAAAAATGTTGTCTAAACAACTGTCTTATCAAAACGCTCCAACTTGATCCGATTAATACTTCATGTATGTGCTTGGTAAATGGACGTTCTAGACACGATGAGGAAGCCTATAATTAAGGCATGATTAACGCTAATCGTTACAAATCAGCCCTACCTAATAACAACAGCGAGCCCTCAGGGCAGCTTATAGAGAAAACAACGTTCCAGAAATGTGTTGTAGATTGCGCAGACATTGGTAGTCCAACGGGTAAGAAATTATGGAATCAACATGCGCTGGACCGATCGCTTGCCACTCTTGGTAACCCTGGGTTTAGTGACCCACCTGGCGTTTATGCTCTATGCCTATTCAGCGGGTTTTTTCCAGCGACTTGAGTCGGGGATCGTCGATATCGATGGCAATTCTCAGGGACTACTGGTCACTGCCAGTGACAATAAGATCAGGCTCTGGAAACAACAACAGTGCATAACCACACTCATTAGTTCTCAAGGCAAGGTACGGGCTGTGAGCCTGTCAGCGGATGGAGCGGTCCTAGCTTCAGGGGGAGCGGATCATTCAATCCTGCTTTGGTCTATTGCCCAAGCTAAGCCTATTCAGCGGCTAGTGGGCCATCATAAGCCGGTCACTCAAGTCTGTATTAGTGCCGATCGACTGTGGCTCATTAGCCAAAGTGAGGATAGCACACTTTGCCTTTGGCAGTTACCGTCGGGCAAACTCATCAAGCGGCTGCCGAGTCAAAACACGGGCTTCTCGCTTAGTCCATCCGCTGCGGTGGCTTATTGCGATCAACGGGCCAATCTGGTGGTGGTTGATATGAAGACTCAGGCCGTTTTATGGCAGTCGCCGCAAGGTAGGGGCAAACCTTTTTTTTCGCCAGTCGGGGATCAGTTAGCCTGGCTAGACACGGCTGGACGCTGCTCCATTTTTAACTCCTCAACTCACCACCGAATTGTTACCTTTTCGTTGGGCGCTCAAACAAAGGGGACCCTTGGCTTCACACCTGATAACAAGCAATTCGTGGTGAGCAAATGGGGTGGAGTTGTTGAACAATGGGATTGGAGGCTCGCCAAGCGGCTGACGCAGTTTACGGCCTACCCGATGGCGGCTGTTGAAGACTTCCGCTTTGACGAGTTAGCTCAGCTGCAAACGGCGGGTAAGGGCTCGATCAAGTACTGGGATTTGGCGTCTCAACGACTGCTGTTTACGGTCGGAGATGGTGCTTATCGGGAGTCCCTGTTGACTGGGCTGGGCTTTTGGGTGATGTTAAGCTTAGCCGTTAGCTACGTTGTGTTAGTGATTGGCAACGACCCTGCCTATGCTCGATACACCATCTTAGGTGTGCTAACGATAGGGAGCCTAGGGCTCTTACTGCTGGTGGATTACGTACGGTCATCGCCGCTTCGTTGGGCTCTGGGCGGGTTATGGGCGATGGCTAGTCTTACTGTGCTTTCGTTGCTAGTCTATTACTTTTCATTCATCACCC
Organism: Spirosoma sp. KNUC1025; assembly: GCF_045160025.1. Taxonomy (GTDB): domain Bacteria; phylum Bacteroidota; class Bacteroidia; order Cytophagales; family Spirosomataceae; genus Spirosoma. The sequence continues at coordinate 40,669 of NZ_CP087140.1, read as the reverse complement.
TGGTGAGTATACCGGTTGGCTTCTATTTTGGGTATGTGCTTCTGCTGAGCCGATCGCCAAGCCGTTGGTCCTACAGCCTGTTGCCCCTGCTCATATTGTTAGTGAGTACAGTTTTAGTCTTTAACTCACTCGATAGCATCCTGTGTTGCATACCGTTTCGGTTGCGGTAAAGGGCTAAATCCTTTGTCGGTAAAGTTGATAAAAAATAGTTTGGACACCAGCCGTTGTATTCGTTTAGCTACATGACTGATTAGGAACGTTTCCGTCGTCTCAAAAACTGATCCCCCAGGTGACGAAAGAGCCCATAGTCGATGCCTCAATTTTTTGGCGTTAGGTGAGGCAATCGGTGAGTCAGTAGCAAGTTTATGAGGACCCTCTAAGCCGACAACTTAGTTTCTTTCTGAAAAACTTTAGCAACCGATGGATGCATGTTTAGATGCATCCATCGGTTGCTAAATGTAAAAGTTTACTAATACGGGACGAGATATTTTCCGGAACAAGTCACTCAATCATTGGTCACCAGTAACCAATAGTTTGGTATACCAGCGCTTGCCGTGACCGGTTACTTCTAGAATATAGACGCCAGTCTCCAGTTGGTGATGGGTTTTTACCTGTAGCTTGCCTTCATCTAGTAAATACGTATGGAATGGCACGACCCGACCCTGCATCGTGTGCAGCCCCAGTTTTGCCTGTCCTAAATCCGGTCCTTCTACAACAAACCCATTCCCATTGAATGGGTTAGGATAGATATGGAACCCTTCTTGTGCTTGACTAGCTCCTAAGCGTGCTGAAGCAGTAGCTGCCGGTTTCACTTTTACCTGACTGGTAGCGCTGCGGCTACAGCCCGTCGCGTCGGTAACTTTTAAGGTAAAGGTGATTGGTTGATCCGTGGTAGCGGTGCTGGTAATCTTACGCACAATGGGCAAATCAGCAGACCCGCCTGACAGGGCTAAGGCCGGATCGAAGCTTAACGAAGCGACCTGAGGGCGGCTCCAGGTCAAGGTTAAAGGGGCTACTCCACCGCTGGCCGTCGCCGTAATGCCTTGAATAGTTTGACCGCTGGTGATGGTTTGGGTAGGGGTTACATTCGAAAGTACCGGTAGCGCCTTGATGGTCAGTTGTGCTTCGTTGGAGAGTACCTCTAGGGTACATAGGCTTCCCTTGACCCATACCCGGAACCGACGACCGTTGATTACTTGCGCCCCCGATACGCCCAGCGATGCCGTAGTGGTGTTGCTGAAGCCAGTCCCTGCGGCCGTTACCCAACTCCCGCCGTCGTTATATTCCCAGCGGTAGCTTAACGTACCGGAACTGTTGGCGTTGGTCGTCACCTTAATACTAGTGGCTGCGCCCTGACATACACTCACGTTAGCCGGTTGCGTGGTGAGTAAGGGCTGAACCACCTTGAGGGTTGCCGTGCTTGAATAAAGGGCCGTTGGGCAGGCCGCGGTACTCACCTGTAGCCGGAACTGGCGCCCGTTGAGCAGTTGCGCACCCGACACGGTTAGATTAGACGTGGTGCTACCCACGAAGCCATTGCCTTCAATGGTGGCCGACCAGCTGGCCGTGCTGCTCTCGCGCATCTCCCAAAGGTAATTGATTGGCTCGATGCTTTGGGCCGTAACCATGAAACTGGCGGAGGTGCTGGCGCAGGCAGTTTGGCTGGTGGGCTGGGCTGTGAAACGAGCCCCATTGACCGTTAGCTGGGCTTGGCTGGAGAACACTTCAGTAGGGCATAAGCTGCCCTTGACCCATACGCGAAACTTACGCAGGTTGATCAGTTGGGTGCCCGACACCCCTAGTGTAGCGGTGGTCGGGTTGCTGAAGCCGGTGCCGCTGGCTGGTAGCCAATCCCCACCGTCGTTATATTCCCAACGGTAGCTGAGCGTGCCCGAACTGTTGGCGTTCACTACTACCTTGAAACTGGCCGTACGCCCCTGGCAGACGTTCTGATTAGCCGGTTGGGTGGTTACCAAAGGAGCCTTGCAGGCCGGTGTGGGCACGGCCCATAGCTCTAGTCCGGTGTTGCCATCATCAGCAACGACCAGCATCTTGTCAATCAGCGGAATCAACACTCGCTCTGAAAACAGCCCTCTTGGGAAACTTTTCAACATCACCGTACCAGCCACCGTGCCGTCACTACGCCACAACTCAGCTGCTGTACCATCATTGGTGGTCATGAAATACACATAGCCATTGAGGCTTTCTGCATCAAGAACAGAATACCCTCCCTCGGGATGAACATCAGTGACTACGCCAGTGCCAGTCGTAGTGCCATTGCTTTTCCAGAGTTCAGTGCCATTAAAAAAAAACAGAGTGCCGTTAGCATTAACGCGAGGGTAAAAGTTTTGTATCTCCTTTACTAATACTGTACCGGCATCGGTGCCATCACTTTTCCACAATCCTGATCCTACTGACCGGAAATACAGCGTCCCATTCACGTTGATTAAATAATCACCGCTCTGAGCCTGGTTATTGATTTTCACTTTGTAGGTGCCTGCCTCCGTACCGTCACTACGCCAGAATTCTGTAGCGTATTCAGACACTGCCATGAAGTACAGGATATTGTCTTTAGCTACCATATACCGAGGAGCTGACTGGCCAGGTCCCGGATTAATATCTTTTATCAGTACGGTTCCAGCTTCTGTCCCATCACTTTTCCAAAGTTCAGCACCGTGACTATTATCATCCGCTTCAAAGAAGGCGACCCCGTTAACGTCGACAAAGTCACGATAGTGTTCATAACCTGAGTGGTTTTTGGGCTCTATGCCAGATTTTACCCGTACGGTACCGGCTGAGGTACCATCGCTTCTCCATATTTCAACAGGATGATCTGCACCGAGATAATAAACAGTAAAAAACAGGTTGTTACCCACCTTAGTAAGCCCTTGTATGTAGGAGGTCTGAGCGGGTGCATCCCAAATTCGAGCCCCCCCTTATATAAGCCAAGCCCTGGATTATAGGCGAGATAAAAGATGGCGCCATTCACGTTCGTAAACTCAGTTGGGGAGGAGCCAGCGTCGCATATTTCATTGTTTATGGGTGAATTGCTTATATACGTGTTAGAATTCACATTGGTTACCATTGCCGTACCGCCAGCCGTTCCATCAGAACGCCAGGGCTCATCTCCATTCGTGCGATTATTCCCCCAGAAGTAAGCAACGCCATTGATTACGGCCGTTCGGGAATTGAGATTTACACCATCCCCTCCTACTGCGGGTACGAATGGCCCTGGAAAAATGTCTTTTACCAGCGTTGGGGTCTGGGCGTCTAGCGAGGAGACGAGCCATAATTGAAGCAGCACACTCAAGATGGTGCGGTAGATTTGCCACATACAGGTAAGGGAGAAAATTGATTAGTTAGTCAGTTAGTTCATGTTATGAAGTGCCCGTAGCTCTTTAACGCTAAGGCGAGTGCGTTGAGCCAAGTCAGATCGGTAAGGTGTAAAACCTATTACAGAGTAATTTTGCTGCCTTGTAGGGTTATTTGCGTTTCTATGTTTCTAAAAAGCGGCCAACTACCCTCAGCGTACCAGGCAATAGCCAATGGCTCAGTGGCCAGCCAAATAGGTGTCTCATCTAAAACGGCATAGGGCTGGTAATAGAGCCTATGCGTTTGATTGTCGAACTGAGTAGTAGGTATTTGTTTTTCCCTGGCTGATGATAGAATACAATCTATCTTTTGGCCAATTAATTCCAACTGTCACCGTTCCTCTGCAAGCCGTTATTATTCGGCTAGCCGAGTCGCTTCACGCTGCTCCGCCATGTACTCTTCATAAGCCGCTCGCCGTTCGACTTGTGCTCTTTCTTGGGCCTGTCGTTGTTATTTGGCCTCAAAAAAGGTTCAGAATAAGGCTACAGACAGTTTCAACACCCTGATTGATGGCTTGGGTTTCCGCCTGTTGTTTGTTTATAGCGTTGTAATAATTACGTTGCTGAGCCGGGTCTTTTATCGCCGAGCCCAATTGCAACTGCTGTTCATATAGGGTTCTACTGATTGGATGGCTCATACTGGTCAGCCGTTAGAGAAGCGGCGGGTTCGATTGACTTGATTCCGCTTCCGGGCGTTCGCTAACGGCAGAAGATGGTTAATCATTGGCCGCACAGTTGGTGAGTTGTTAAGTTGGTTCAGGGCATTGGGCAGAAGAGCCAATACGTAATTGATCGGCCAGACATCTGTGGTAGGCAGCCTGAGCTGAATAAAAATTCGGTTCTCCGTGCATTTGGTCCTACGGGCGGCCTCCTCATAGGCTAAAGCAGCTTTCACATACTGCTCTGCCAGTTTCGATTTCCCGCCATCCCCCTGAAAAACTGGATAGCCTATATAGCCAGGACTACTGCCCGAACTCAGGGGATTAGGCGGGGGCGTGGACACCGGCGTTGGCTTATTATTGATAGTTCCCGATCTATAACCCTGGCTATAAGCCTGGTAACCAGTCAGTACGAACACGCAAAAACAAGCGGTAGCGATGTATATCGTTTTCATTATTAATTGCAGGGTTAGGCGGCTGAAAAATTTGTAGAAGCTACCATCAAGGGTTTACAAAAAAAGTCATAGTAGGGTTACTCGTTAGTAAGCTTTTCACTTTTTTGCGTAGGCGGCCCCGTAGAAAGGCATTCGTTCAGGGTTAATTCGGCTCATCACGAATCATTCCCGTAAGCTGCTCTAGCATCGCTGGTGTAAGCTGAACCTGGTGTACCAGCTCGGCATGTTGAGCAGCCAGCGTTAACACTTCATGGTCACTATGAGCGCGAATAATGCCTGCACAATTAAATCCGGCCTCCTGGCAGTGTAACACTTTCATAATTGTTAGCTTGGATTTGAGAACATACTTTACGCTGACAAAGGTCGAATCGCACAGGCCGCTGGGCTATACCACGAAAGGGGTATTTTTACTGAAAAGCCGGATGGCTTACTTTGGCCTTAATTTATTCTCAACGCAGTATGACTGGTAGATTCCTGCATATGGGGTTGTTGGTCAACCTGAGGCTCTATCGCCTTAGGTATGTACTTGCCTTTTTCGGTTTCCTTTTGTTGGGTGAAGGAAAGGGGCAATCTCACGTTATCTATCCCGTTATTCCACCCGAGAGTATCAACTGGGTGCGACTGACCAGCATTGCCCAGGATCGACAGGGGTATATCTGGTTAGGCGGTATGGGGCTGTACCGATTTGATGGCCACCAGTTTACCGCTTATCTGCATGATCCGACCAACTCCAATTCACTGGCCGGCGATAAGGCGGAGGTGGTCTACTGCGACCGCCAGGGAATTATCTGGATCGGCTTAATGGGGGAAGGACTTGATCGATTCGATCCAGCGACTGGTGTGTTTACCCACTATCGACATGATCCCCGTAACCCAACCAGTCTCAGCCATGATGAAGTAACGACCATTCTCGAAGATAAAAGCGGTCAGCTCTGGATCGGTACCCATGGGGGACTCAACCGCCTTAATCGCCGTACCTGTCAATTTACCCGGTATCGCCACGATCCGGCCAACCCCGCTTCACTCAGTAATGATCAGGTCCGAGTCTTGTATGAAGACCATACTAACGTTTTATGGGTGGGTACCGGTAGTGAATGGGGGCAAACGGCTAGGAATGAAGGTGGCCTGAACCAGTTTAACCCGGCTTCCCAGACGTTTACCCGCTACGTCCATCAGGCGGTCAATCCCCATAGTCTGGCTGACAATAAAGTACGCGCCATTTATGAAGATAGCCGGGGAACATTTTGGGTGGGCACCTACGGCGATGGCCTGCATATAATGGACCGTAAACGAGGCCAATTTACCCGCTATCCCTATGATGACAAACGGCCAGACCGGTTAAGCCGACCTTTTTTACAGGACAAGGCCGCCCGCGAACCCGATGCGGTTTCCTTTATTCGGGAAGATTCAAAGGGCCATCTCTGGATTGGCGCCTACAAGAACGGGTTGAACCGCTACGATCCACTTCTTGATCAGGTGCAGCATTGGGAAGCGCAGCCCGGGCAAGCCAATGCGTTTCAGGAAAACGGCCCCTGGGCCTTTTTTACCTCCGCCGATGGGGTCCACTGGGTCAGTACCTTTGACGGAGGCTTATACCGCATCGTGCCAACCCAGTCGACGATCGGCTTTAGGCGACTGGGTACAACGGTTCATGCTTTCTGGCAGGACCGCTCCGGCAAGTTATGGATCGGTACGGCTACTGGCCTACAGTATCAGGATCGGCGGACCGGGGCTGTGGGATGGTTTAAGCACAACCCGGCTCAACCGACTAGTTTGGGTTCTGATGACATCCGAGAGGTCTATCAGGATCGACAGGGCACTCTCTGGATTGGTACCAAAGGGGCTGGCCTGAATCGATATGATTCGGCAACCCAAACCTTTAATCAGTTTCCCCACAGTCGAAACGACCAGACGTCATTAATCACCGATAATGTGCACGTGATTCGCCAGGATCGGTTTGGTAAACTTTGGCTGGGTACTACCCAGGGGCTGGATGAATTGAATCCGGTGACGGGCCACTTTATCCATCATCAACACAATCCCCTGGACTCAACGACGCTGAGTGACAACGGCATCCCTATTTTACTGGAAGATCATCAGGGTACGCTCTGGGCAGGGGGGTACTTCAAAGGGGGCGTTAACCGCTATAATCACAGAACGCATTCATTTCGACGCTACTTGCCGGGTTTACGGGTAACGGGTATGGTGGAGGATCAGCAAGGTGTCATTTGGGTGAGTGGCGTCGGGGGCTTGTTTCGGTATAATCGCGCTACCGATCAGTATGCAGTAGCCTTGCCTACGGATCCGAATAAACCCAGGAACATTACCAGCATTCAACTCGATCATCAGAATGGGTTATGGATCAGCGATTTGTCGGGTATTGTGCAGTATCTTCCTGATCGGACTACCCTCCACCGGTATGGTCGCCTGCAGGGCGTAACTGGCCGGACCATGTGGGAGTTTTCCGGCTATACAGCTCCCGATGGGCAGTTGTTCTTCGGCGATCGAATGGGCTACTATGCCTTCTCCCCCAGTCGTATCCAGCACCGGGTCCGGCTGGCGAAAACGGTCATCACAGCTATTCGTGTCAATGGACAAGCGATCCCGTCCAGCCTTGCCCCGCAGGCTGGCGCAGCTCAAAAGGTAGACTCTTTGCTACAACTGGCCTATCATCAGAATGACCTTTCGTTTGGGTTTGCCTATATGGACTACCAGAGCCCCGAGACGAATCGTCATCAATTTAAGCTGGAGGGTTTCGACCCGCATTGGCATGTGGCCGGTCCGGACCGGCTGGCTTCCTATCTCCAGGTGCCTCCAGGAACCTACACCTTTCGCGTACGGGGAGCCAATACAGATGGCCCCTGGGTTGAACAGCGGTTGACCCTTATCATTCACCCGCCCTGGTGGGAAACAACCTGGTTTCGGCTCACTTCCTTACTGGGGATAGGGTTATTGGCTACCTACTTAATCCGTCGCTATACGCGCGCGAAATTAACCCGGCAAAAGGCCGATTTGCAACGGGTACTCCAGGTGCAGGAAGAAGAACGGCAGCGGCTGGCCGCTGACTTGCATGACGATCTGGGAGCGACACTGGCCACTCTAAAAGGACAGTTAGAACTACTGGCCACTTCCGGTACGGGCTGGCGAAATCCCATCAACCTGCTGGAAAAAGCGATGCGTGACTTACGACTGATCGCCCACAATTTGATGCCCCCGAATTTCATAAACTGGGTCTGACCGAGATTCTTCGGGAGGCCATCCGCCGGTTGGATGCCAGCAGCCCTATCAACCTTGTCTTTGTTACGTTTGGGTCAGAACGTCGACTGGACCCTGAAACGGAATTAATCCTTTACCGAATCGCTATCGAGCTGGTCACCAACGCGCTTAAACACGCCCAAGCCCGCACTATAACGGTTCAGTTGCTATTTCATGCGACGTACCTATCTTTAATGGTCGAAGATGACGGAGTGGGCAGTGTTGCAAGGGAACAAATATCAGCGGGTATTGGCATACGCAACGTGCGTTCCCGGGCGAATTACCTTGGCGCCGAGTTACTGGTCGACTCGGGTCAAAGTGGTACAACCCTTACGCTGATGGTTCCGCTTGGTCAGCAAGTCATGAGTTATGGAAAATAAGGGCGATTCAACGAGGGTTCTTATTGCGGATGATCATCAGTTATTCAGTGATGGACTGCGTACGTTACTGACGACCGTCAGTCGTTCATTTACCGTTATTGGTCAGGTTTACGATGGTCGTGATGTGATCCCGGTTATCCACCAACTTCAGCCGGATCTGGTCCTACTGGATATAAATTTGCCGCATCGGAACGGAATTGATATTGCCCGGCAGATTCGCCAGGAGTTTGCTAAGGTCCACGTAGTTATCATTACAATGTACAGCTATCAAAAGTTAGTGGAGGAATTAAAAGCGGTAGGGGTCATGGGTTACTTGCTCAAAAGCGCTTCCCCCAGCCAATTAGTAGCCTGCCTGGAGCAGGTAGTGGCAGGTAAGACCTATTTTGATCAACCCCATCAGGATCCCCCTCCGTTAATTAATTCGTATGGGCCAGATAAGTTTATTCACCAGTTTAATTTGACACCCCGCGAACTGGAAATTATAAAACTGATTTGTAGTAGTTTATCAACGAGTCAGATTGCTGATCAACTCTTTCTGTCGGAACAAACGGTAAAAACGCATCGTAAAAACATTTATTTCAAGTTAGGCGTTAACAAACTATCCGAATTGATTCGATTTGCCAATGAGCAGAACTTATAGTCTAGCCTATGTGGAGACTGTTTTCTGAGATAGGTTATTAATTTTCTAATCAAAACGGACCTTGATGCAGGAGAACACTCACTAACTGCCTACTATGATAAATTGGTTAGTGATTCTCAAAATAGGCTCCCACCTGAGACGAAGGAACTGTCCGTTGATGGGGCACTTTTAGTGATACGTGCCTGAATAATGGTTGGTTATTGGCCGCCCTTTTGCTGAAAGACAAGCTCTCTCGCCTAGGCAAGTTTCGTCTAGTTTATCCGTGCCACCAGCAGAAGCCGACAGGCTTGACCAAAATTGCCCGACGTGTTCAGTAACTATCAGCCAGCTTTTTCTACGATCACCAGGCTTTTCTTATTGTTCTAAACCCTATTCGGTTCGTAAACTCTCCACGGGGTTCATCCGGGCGGCTTTCACACTCTGCAGACTGATCGTCACAAACGCAATGACTAGCACCCCGATCCCAGCTAGCCCAAAAGCCCACCAGGGCATGGATACCCGGTAGGCAAAATTGGCCAGCCATTGATGAGCAGCCCACCAGGATAAAGGACAGGCCAGCAGCACGCCGATCACCACGAGTTGCAAAAAATCTTTTGCCAGTAACCCCACCACACTAACCACGCTGGCACCCAGTACTTTCCGAACCCCAATCTCTTTGGTACGCCGGCTAACCGCCAGGGTAGCTAACCCAAATAGACCTAAGCAGGCAATTAAGAGGGATAAACCCGAGGCTATGCTAACCAACTGACCTAAACGCTGGTCGGCCGCATACTGACGCTGGAGATCCTCACTCAGGAAACTATACGCAAACGGTTCGTTCGGTAACGTGGCTTTCCAGACCTGCTCCAGCATCGTTAAACTGGCGGGCAGGTTTCCCGCCACCAGTTTAACCGAGACATCCGGAGCCGTTGGCGAGTCCACCGAAATATTCTCGATTACTTTTCGCAGGGAGTCATAGCGGACCAGCATCAGTAACGGCTCAATATCACTATGCAGCGATGCATAATGAAAATTATCGACGACCCCAATAATACGATGAGCCGTTTTCAACCCCCGTATCGGTTCATGGATTGGGTCTTTCAGACCGAATTTTTTGACAAACGCCTGGTTGACAATATAGGCCCCAAATTGATCGGCTGAGTTGGCCGGATCAAAGTTGCGACCCTGCACAACTCGAATGCCATAGGTGGGTAGAAAATACGGATCTACGAAATTAAAATGAAACGCTCGATACACCTTCTGCTCATCGGTGTAACCCATCTGGCCCCAGCTATTGCCCAGGGGGAAAGCCGAGGCCGTCACGCCCAGTACCTGTTTCTGGGCCGTTAAGGCATTCCGTAACCGATCGACTAACTGCCGCCCTTCCGCACCGGTTTTGTTGATGGGTAGGATGACAATTTGTTCTCGCTGGAAGCCCAGTGATTTGGTTTGGAGGTAGTGTAACTGATGATTAAGGACCAGTGTGCCGACCATCAGCAATACGGCTAGCCCAAACTGGATCACGACCAAGGATCGCCGAAACCAGTTGGCGTCACCCCGCAGTGATAGCTTCCCCTTGAGAACCTCCACGGGCTGGAATCCAGACAGTACCAGGGCGGGATAGCTTCCCGCTACGAGTCCCACGATAAGCAGCAATCCCACCAGAAACAGGGCCATGGTGCCATCAAAGTTAAAGTCAAGGGGTTGGTTGACCAGTAGGCTAAATAAAGGCGTCACGAGTTTAGCCAATCCCAGGCCCAGCAGTATAGCCGCCCCAATCATCAGCATCGCTTCGCTCCAGAACTGGCCTATAATCTGACTTCTCAAGGCGCCTATCGCTTTGCGAAGGCCGACCTCCTGAGCCCGACTGACGGATCGGCCCAGTGATAAGGTCATAAAATTAATGCAGGCAATCAGTAAGATAAAAAAGGCAACGGCACCCAAGATGTAGGAATAGGTCGGATCACTGACCGGCTCGCTTCCTCCGGCCAAGGTCATATCCAGGTGAATATCGATCAGGGGCTGTAGATTGATCACGTAGTTATTGCCCGTGTACTTGTCGCCTAATTGACTACGGAGCAGGGCCGGAAACTGGGCTTTCAATGAGTCAGGGTCGGTTCCCTGGCGCAGCATGACGAACGTTTCGGGCACGACACTGAACCAGCTTTTTAAGGCGCGTTCCGAACGGAATGCCTTGACATGGGCAATGGGAATCAGGATGCCAAATCGAATGCTAGAATTAGTGGGTGGGGTTTTGGCGACGGCCCGAATGGTGAATGCCTGGGGCAGACTATCCAGTTGCATCATCAGTGTCTGGCCTAAGGGATTGCGGCCACCAAAGTATTTTTGGGCGATATCCTCAGAAATGACGGCTGAATACAGCTCCTGAAGGGGCCGTTTACTGCCACTGATCAGGGGAAAGTCAAAGAGCGTCAACAAGTCAGGATCCGCCAGGTGAATGCGCTCATTGAAAACCTGTGTTCCTTTTTTGACATTGACGTTACCCGTCTCGACCCGCGCCATCTGCTCAATTTGGGGATAGGTTGCCTGTAAGGTAGGCCCCAGAATATAGGGCGTTACCGGATTGATAATGGGCTGCCCCTCGTAACGTTCCTGGGTCCAGACCCGGTAAATCCGGTTGGCATGGGTATGAAAACGGTCATAAGCGTATTCATGGCGGACAAACACGCCAATGAGCAGACAGGCCACAATCGCCAGCGCGAGCCCGCCCAGATTTATGGCCGAAAAAACTTTATGTCTGGCAAGGTTGCGAAGGGCGATTTTGAGATAGTTGCGTAGCATAGCTGGACGGAGAAAAGGGAGAAAAGGAAAGTCACTTCTTGAGGCTGTTTGGGGGCGTAGCCGGCGGCTGATGAAGTATGGTCGACAAAACCGAATGACTTCCCCGAGGTACAAGCGCCGGGCCGTAGCCTGGCCTAGCTGGGCCACGTGCTGCTCAAACTGTTCATGCAGGTCGCCCAGCAGTTCTTCCCTCAACTCTGGGGGGCACAACCAGCTAAGCAGGCGATCAGCCCAGGCAGGCGGCAAGGGGCTACGAGGTGGTTGGGTCATGATTTAGGAGAGAGATAGGTTGGGGATATCTTCCCACAGCTCATTGCGGACCTGCCGCAACTCATCCAAGGTCCGTTTACCATAGGCCGTGATGGAAAAGAGCCGCTTTCGACGCCCTCCCCGAGCCGCCGTAGCTCCTCCCAACTCCGATTTGACAAAGCCTTTTTCTTCTAATCGATACAAGGCCACATGCACCCCACTGAGATTAATGGAGCGGTGGGTTCGTTGCTTGAGCTCTTCGGCGATAGCCAGTCCATAAGCCGTGCCGTTGAGGATGGCCACGGTCAATAGGACAAGTTCTTCAAATTCCCCTAAATATGTCCTCCCCATACATCCGGTTCATTAGTGACTTTATTTTCTTGTTATTTGCTAAACAAATAGGATGCCACAAACTTAAGGTACAAGTAATCAGATACATAAGAAAACTTAGTTACTATTGGGCTGTCCGAAAGCGTACACCCTACGTCCGCTTATGGAGCATGTAGAAGCGTGGAGCCAAGCGGAATCGAGACTGACTTCTCGATGGTTATTGTAGGCTTCAGTTAAACCCAAGGACCACTAATCTATAATTCGGAGAGTCTCAAAATAACGCTCCCAATTGAGACGAAGTAGCATGGCGAATTGGCTTATTAGACTGGGCGGTTCAGGGGATGGTCAACGGGTATGAATCCATGAAATTGCTGTCCGCTTAGAACAATGATGCCCACACCAGACAGGTCTGATTGGGTTGACTGACCAGTAACAAACCAACCCCAATAAGCTTTTACTTATTCGAAGTAGCCTCGTTGCAAAACAGGCTGATTTAATCTGTTTTACCTGGTTCAGTTGGCTATAATCAAGTGGTTATCCTATTAAACCGATGAAGTCCCTTAAGCGAGCGCTACTGGTGATTAGCCTAGGTTGGCTAGGTAACCAATTGGCCGGTTGCCAACAAGAAACCAGCCTGCTTGAACCTACTTCAGCGCCCACTCACAGACCCAGGGCCATCACAGTAGTCTATATTAATCCTGGCAAGAAGGCCATCCAGTTAGGGTCGATTGACGTAAATGGAGTGAACTATAGCTACTCAGCCATCGATTCGACTACCTATCGCTATGACAAGCTGGGTCGGCAGATAAGCCGACACCTCCGGCAACGAGGGGCATCCCAGATGAATAAGCAAATGGGCTTACTCAATGAGGTGACTTATCAGTATACCTATACAACCACGACCGTACTGGAACAAACGCCCACCCAGCAATTAGAGAACCCATTGGACACCAGTCAGCTTCGGTATGCCAGTTACTCGCAGCCTTATTTTGATCGACCCCACGTCATAGTGGATACGTTACGGCACTATTCCTCGGAAGGCATCTTAGTTAGCTCGACCACCATTAATCGGTCGGTTAATCAAGTCATTGCAAAACGGGTTTCTCGAGTCGATCAGGGCGATGTGGTGAACATCAGCTTAAGCTATGACCAACAGAGCACTCCCTATGAAGTCACTACCCTGAGTTATGACCGGTCCCATTATGGGGCCCTGACGACTCAACCCCTGGATGGTGAAACCAGCCGCCACGCTTTGCTGACCAAGGTGGTTACCAGCTATTGGGGAAGTCAAACGGATCGGTCTAGTTTCACCTATTCGAATGAGTATGACTCGCAAGGTCGTTTGGTCCAGCAAAGCGAATCCTACCAGCCAGCCAACGGCCAACCCGCCGAACTTCGCAGCCTAACCAGGTTTTACTATTAAGAGCGTTTTTGTAAGACAGTGAATTTTTAGAATTAATTAAGTGGCTCGCTCCCACAGTCCCATTAATCTATACCCACGGTCAGCTCCCAGACGACACCCCGGGGTCGCTGTTAGTCCACAAATCAGATGCCTTCACACCAAACTTGCTTTTGAAGGCCGTCGAAAAATGCGACAGGTTCTCAAAACCAACCTCCAAATACACATCCGAGGGACGAAGGGTTTGCGTCGAAATCAGGTAATGGGCTTGCTCCAACCGCTTGCTCTGTAACCACTTCTCGGGCGTCGTGTCAAAGAGCCGGGTAAAGTCCCGCTTGAAGGTGGACAGGCTACGACCCGTGAGTTTGGCAAACGAGGCGAGCGGAATGTTGTACTGATAATGATGGTTCATGTATGTCTCCAGATCGATCTTGTAGGGCTCCTGAAAATCAAACAAAAACGAGGCAAGCCTATCACCCGTTTGCAGGAGTAACTCAATGGCTTCACGCGTCTTCAGAGCCGCCAGGTTGGCCGTCAGTCGGTCGGGGTGAGCCACATAGGGCCGCAGCGAGTCAAAGAAGCCCTTCAAGAACACATTGTTGGTCAGGTCAATCATCGCCTGGCCTTTATACGCCCTTTGCTTGGGGATCGTATTGTCGGTGGCGTACTGGTGTAAGGCGTTTTGGTCCAGAAATACGCTGATTAACGCGGGTGGTTCACCCGTTGGAGACGGTTTTTTGAGCTTTTTGAACAACTGATTCCGCCGCATTAAGCAAATGGTTCCCTCGTTCATAACGAAAGTGCCTTCGTTGGAATAATAGGACGATTCGCCCGCCAGCATGATGCCCACCGCATGGTCGGGGAAGTAATGTTCGCTCCGTTGGGCCTTCTGATACCCCCGCGAGTAAAGAATATTATGCTGAAGAATGAGCGTGCTTTCCATGGGTTGTTAGTTGAGTTGACCCATGATCAACTTATCCAGTAACTTGTCCGATACAAGGGCTCTTACGACTAAGAGGACCCGGGAGTTCAATTCGTTAGCCACATACCTTGTTTTTGGTCTGGCGGCTTCGATCCCTTTTCGAATCAGTTTGGCGATCTCGATGGGTTCCTGGATGTTGTTCGATAACCGGGTGAAGAGGGTATGGGCTTTAGTGGCTAAGCCCTGGTAAGCGGTATGCCCGGACACAGTCAGCAAGCTATCGGTGGCAATGGTACCCCATTCGGACCGGGTAGCGCCGGGCTCAACGACGATGACGTCAATGCCAAACGCCCGCACCTCATTGCGCAGACTATCGCTTAAGGCTTCCAGGGCAAACTTGCTGGCGTGATACCACCCCCCTAAGGGCATAGCGACCTTACCACCCACCGAGGAAATGTTGACAACCTTACCATACTTGTTTTGCCGCATGGTGGGTAGGACGAGTTGGGTCAAGTGCATGGCCCCAAACACATTGACCTCGAGTTGATAGCGGGCGTCTTTCAGGGGTACGTCTTCGATGGCCCCTTCCAAGCCAAAGCCGGCATTGTTGACTAAAATATCGATGCTGCCGGCTTCTAGTACGATTTGGTCGACACAAGCCTGCACACTCTCTTCATTCGTAATATCAAGTCGGATCGGTTTGATACCATAGGGTATAAGGTCTTGCATGTTTTCCAATCGGCGAGCCGCACCATAGACCGTGTAGCCGTTTTGTGCCAGATAAATAGCGGTTTGTTTGCCGATTCCTGCCGAAGCGCCGGTGACTAAAACTGTTTTTTTCATGTCTCTAGTTCATTAAGATTAGTAGGACAAAGGTAGTTTAGGCTGGGCCGGCTTGCTTTGGTGAGGCGTCCAAGTTAGTTTGCTGACAAGTTCACGTTAGATTAAGAAGGAGCTCTTTTCCGTAAACTAAGGAGTCCTACACGAATTTTGAGGGGCGAAGAGGTTGCCAGCAGGTCAATACGAGAAAGCGGTCTCGAAAAGAGGCAGGCCCGCTTTATCTATTCGGTATCAATCCTGTGTTATTGAATTTCTCTAAATAAATAGGAGCAGTTCATCTCGCGTTGTGAGGGATTTTTGAGATCATGTATCTATTGACTACCTGTTCAGCTTGCGTGTTCAATCGGTCAGGGAAAGTAGTAACCTGCCTTAAGGCCAAAAAAACGGGTTACCAATTGCCAGTTTCTTTGGCTATGTCAATCAACCGCTGGCCTTCTGGCCGCATCAAGCCAGCATCAATTAGTTTTTGCGCACGCTTTTTGTTCATTTTTCACCAGCAACTGTTCGGATTGCGCGGAGTAAACTTTAAATACACGCTCTGCTCATCGCGTTTGGCCACCTTACTATCCACCCAACCAAAACTCAAGGCGTGTTCAATCGCATCGTGCCAGCGAATACCCGGATGCCCACTCGTTTTCTTGTAAATAATCAGGTAAATCGATTTTTGGCGTTGGCCATATTGCGCTAACCACGCCCGCCATTGGTCAATTGAGAGGGCAAAAAAAGTGGGTATGCCCTCCTTGGTCTCCATAGAGTATAAAGATAAACTACTTGTTATCCGCTTAAAGGAGCATTTTTTGAGAAAGTTCTTTTTTAAGTTCGGACACGTGACCAACTGTCTCACTCAATCCGCTACGGATTCCCTTCGTTTTAGAAAACCCTACGACTAAAAAGGGGGTGATGTAGGAAATCGCTCTTTTTATAATTTACTTTGTACTTCAAAGTACTTTTATGTTCAGTAAAGATTTATTTATCCATAAAGCCAACGCATCCACATGACATGGAGCTACGCATACGCAATACCTCGAAAACGTACGCCAATGGCGTGCAGGCCCTCCAAAACATCACCCTTACGATTCCGACCGGCATGTTCGGGCTACTGGGCCCCAACGGGGCTGGTAAATCGACCCTCATGCGCATCCTGGCTACCTTGCAACAGCCCGATGCTGGCAGCATCCACCTGGGTGCCATCGACGTGGTGCACCAGCCCGACAAGCTACGTCAGACGCTGGGCTACCTACCCCAGGAGTTTGGCCTGTATCCCAAAGCCAACGCCCAGGAGTTGCTGGATTATTTTGCCCTGCTGAAGGGATTCTCCCAGCGCCAGTCCCGCCGGGAAGTCGTTGAGACACTGCTCCGGAAAGTAAACCTCTGGGAGGCCCGTCGCCAGAAGCTGGGCGGTTATTCGGGGGGCATGCGCCAGCGTTTTGGGGTGGCCGTGGCCCTGTTGGGAAACCCCAAACTGGTGATTGTTGACGAACCAACAGCTGGATTAGACCCTGCCGAGCGGGTACGGTTTCTCAATCTGCTAAGTGAACTGGGCCAGTGCAGCGTCGTAATTCTTTCGACGCACCTGGTCCAAGACGTCAGCGAGCTCTGTACGCGGATGGCCATCATCCACCAGGGGCAGATCCTGCGCGAGGCACAGCCCGTAGAGGCGATCGAGGCCCTTAACGGACGAATCTGGCGTAAGATTATTCCCAAGCATGAACTGGCCCAGCTAGCGCGCGAACATAGGGTCATCTCGACCAAACTGCTGGGCGGACGCACGCTTGTCCACGTCTACAGCCAGGAAACGCCGGCCGATTTTGAGCGGGTGCCGCCTGACCTCGAAGATGTTTACTTCACGACCATGGCGGACCTCGCCAGTAGGGGTCAGCTTGCCGATCCCAAACCCGATGCTGCCCGATGAGGTTCTGGACAATTTTTCACTACGAGTGGAGCTACCAGTGGCGCCACGTATCGACGGGGCTGCTGCTGGCCTTCTTTTTCTGTTCGGCTTTGGCATCCTGCGCATCGTCACGCTGACGGACGGAACCTACCTGAATGCACCGGCTACGATCGCCTTCTTCACCGTTTTCGCCAGTGCGATCTGGGTTCTGATTGGCGGAGGCATTGCGGGGGAGGCGGCGACGCGCGATCGGCAGACGCGGATGCACGCACTGTTGTACACCACGCCAGTCAGTAAGTTCAACTACCTCGGGGGGCGGTTGCTGGCGGCCCTGGTTCTCAACGCCCTACTGATGCTGGCGCTCAACGCTGGATTCCTGGTCTCAGTGTACGGCCCCGGGGCCAAGACGTCGCTGATAGGGCCCTTTCATCTGGCATCCTACCTGACCAGTTACGGTTACCTGGCCTTGCCCACCATCGTTGCCACAACGGTCATCCAGTTTGGCTTGGCAGCCCTCAGCGGTCGGGCCACCGCCAGCTACGTGGCCGGTATCGGTATCCTCCTCTTTCTCAGTTCGGCGGCACGACGGTACGCTTCGCCCTGGATTGGAAGGCGCTCGGCAGCCTGATGGACTTGCTGGGCACCAGCCTCCTGGCCGACATGGAAGGCTGGACACCCATCGACAAAAACACGCGGCTGATTCGACTCGACGGCCCCTGGCTCTGGAACCGCCTGAGCTGGTTGAGCCTGGCGGTGGGGGCACAGCTGTTTACCTACGTTCGGTTTGGGATGGATCACCCGATCAGCGGCCGCACATGGCGCTTGTTCAGGGGCCGATCCCTACCGGCTCCCCCCGCCCCGCAGGTGTCGCCCCCTGGCGACCAAGATGCCAGCCTGATCGCGGTGCGGGATAGGCCGCGCTATTTTGGATTCGGCACGCAGCTACGCCAAGCCATCGCCATCGGGGGAAACTCGTTTTGGTCAATAGCCAAAAGCTGGAGCGGGCTCACACTGGTTGCCCTCTTAGCGCTGGGCACCGGTCTGTTCGCACCCGAATACATGACCTGGTTTGGCGTACCGCTGCTGGCCCGTACCCAGGAGGTGTTACCGATCTTGGCCCCCCCCTTGAGCAGCCTGACTACCCCGTGGATCCTTATTCCCCTGCTCATCGTCTTTTACGCCGGTGAGTTACTCTGGCGCGAACGCGAAGCGGGGCTCCAGGCACTTTTCGCCACCACGCCCGTGCCCGACTGGGTGCAGTTTGTGGGTAAATTCGGTGGGCTGGCGCTGATGATCACCGTTTGGGTAAGCTTGCTGATGCTGGCTGGACTTATTAACCAGGTAGTGATGGGCTATCACCAGTTCGAGATTGGGGTGTACCTACAGACGCTCTTCGGCATTCAGTTGACGAATTACCTGCTCTTCGCCGGGCTTGTTTTCGCCATCCAGGTAATAGTGTATCAGAAATACCTGGGTTATCTGGTGGCGATGAGCGCCTACGGTATCATCCTCTTTGCATCGAGGATTGGTGTTGAGCATAAGCTCTTGATCTACGCAGCCGATACGGGCTGGTCCTACAGCGATATGAACGGTTTCGGGCCGTTCATCAAACCGTGGCTGTGGTTCAAACTGTACTGGGGCTCCTGGTCCCTTCTGCTGGCGGTGGTGGCGACGCTCGTCTGGGGGCGGAGCCACGACCGCCGTATCAACGCACGGCTTCACCTGGCGCAGCGTCGCTTTCCCCGGTATAAAACGGCCCTGCTGATAGCGTTGGGCCTTGTTGCTAGCTCCGGTGGGTTTATTTTTTATAACACCAACGTGTTGAATGAGTATGTAAACGAAGCCCATCAGAAGAGAATGCGGGCGGACTACGAGCGTCGGTACGGGCACTATGCGCGGGCAACGTG
Organism: Spirosoma sp. KNUC1025; assembly: GCF_045160025.1. Taxonomy (GTDB): domain Bacteria; phylum Bacteroidota; class Bacteroidia; order Cytophagales; family Spirosomataceae; genus Spirosoma. Next base: position 21,590 of record NZ_CP087140.1, on the reverse strand, counting down.
TCCCGTACTGACGCGCACCCAGTTGCAGGTGGAGATCTACCCCGACCAAGGGGCGGCCGACCTACGGGCTACCTATTCGTTAGTCAATCGCAGTACCCTCGCCATCGACTCGATTCATTTGTCACTGGTTCCCAATGTGGTCATCTCGGCCATTTCGGTTGATCGCCCGGCGTCGACGGTGGTTCTGGACGAGAAACTCGGCTACCGGATTTACGCCTTGAAAAAGCCCCTCCAGCCCGGTGAGCTGATGCGGCTGCGCTTCAGGCTTCAAATCAAATCCCACAGCTTCACCAACAACGGGGTCGATGACGCCGTCGTGGCCAACGGCTCGCATATCGACAGCAACGAGTGGATGCCGGTCATTGGCTACGATGACGACCGCCAGCTTCACCACGCCCAGGACCGGGAGCGGTACGGACTCGCCCCCCGCCCCGAGCGGCCATCGCTCTATGATAGTAGAGCTCGCTACCAGACCCGCCATGCTGAACGGATGGACTTTGAGGCCATTGTCGGCACCGTCAAGGACCAGATCGCCGTGGCACCGGGAGCCCTGCGCCGGCGGTGGAGGAAAGGAGACCGGCAGTACTTCCACTACCAAACCAATGCACCGATTATCAATGAGTACGCTTTTTTCTCGGCGCGCTACGCCGTCCGCGAAGCCCAGTGGGTAGCCCCTATGCCCGGCGCTCAACCGGTCACCATCCAGATCATTTATCATCCCGCCCACCAGGCCAACGTGACGCGGATGATGAAAAGCGCCCAGGCATCGCTGTCGTATTACACGCGCGAATTCGGTCCGTATCCGTACGCTCATTTTCGGGTGCTGGAACGACCGGGACCGGGCCGAGGCATGCACGCCGAACCGATGACGATTGATTATCAGGAAGGCTATTCGTTGATGAACCCCCAACCGGGCGGGCTCGATCTGCCCTACCATATCATGGCCCATGAGGTAGCCCATCAGTGGTGGGGAATCACCTTCGCGGCGGCCGGGGTCGAGGGAGCCGGCGTGCTCATTGAAAGTCTGGCGACCTACTCGGCCATGCAGGTAGTCGAGCAAACACTGGGTTACGGACATCTAATGCGGTACCTGACCCAGATGCGAGCCGAATATGAAGTGCCCCGCTCCCGGGCGGCTCCGCCCCTGCTGCGGGCCAACAACCGATTTATGACCTACCGCAAGGGCCCTTTTGCGCTCTTCGCCCTGCGGAACTACGTAGGACAGGATCGGGTCAACGATGCGCTGAGAGAGTTGCTGCGTAAATATTCGCCAAATCCTCCCCTGCCCACGACGCTGGATCTGTACCGGGAGTTGCAGGCCGTGACACCAGACTCCCTTCAGTATCTGGTGCATGATCTGTTTGCCGCCAACACGTTCTGGGATTTAAAGACCCAAGAAGCCGTTGCGCGCCAAACCCCAACCGGAGCCTGGCAGGTTACGCTGATCGTAAACGCCCGCAAGGTGGTCGTGGACTCGCTGGGTAGGGAAAGATATCTACCAATGAATGAGTGGGTGGAGATTGGCGTAGTTACCCCCGCCGGCCCGGGGGAGCCCTCAGCCAAGCCGCTGTACCTGCAGAAGCACCGCATCCGTTCCGGCCGGCAGCGAATCCGGGTGATACTAGCGGGCCAGCCCGTTGCGGGCGTAGCTCTTCAGGCCGGTATTGATCCGCATCACCTGCTGATTGATCCAGATATGGACGATAATGTAAAGGGGGTGAAAAAGCAAAGCGTAGGGCGTCGTAGGGTCAGGTAGTTTCAGAACCATACAGTACCGTTTCCTACTTATCAAATAAGTAGCGTTTTTTTGAGACGTGTCATAGATGAGTATTAGCTTGAAGTCTTGCTTTAGCTAACAGAAAACAGATTATAGAACAATTTTTATGAAATCGATCTATACAATCCTACTCCTGTTGATCGGACTTACTGGCGTGTTAGGCCAAGCCAGACCTTCAACCAAGATTTACTTTTACAGCCTTCCCTCAAACTCGTTGCTTACCAGCGCTAATCCCGACAAACCGATCCGAATTGGTAAGTGCACATTGCTAGAGACCAACTTGGATAGCTTGGGGCTGGATCTGCTAAAAGACAAACGCGTGTATATCCATTTCGAGTCAGGCCAAACGTATTATTATCGAAGTATCATCAGCACCAGCACGGCTATAAGTGCCACCGCCATCTTAACCCCCTGTGCGGAGCAAGACTTTTGGCTAAACGTTTATTTTCTGGGCATTGGTACGTATCGTCATTACTACTTAGACAAAGAGGCAGGCTTGAAGCTTCTGGAGGAAAAAAGCAAGTAACTTGGTTTAACATAACGCTAGTGGCTATGGTCCCGCACCGGAATGCCGGACCACGGCGTAGCGGCCCCGTAGTTGCGAAAGTCGGTATAATTGCGGCCTGGCTCGCTGCACAGGCATTTTTTGGCTATTCTTTTGGGCATAATGGGCTTGCAGTTTAGGCTTAGCTAACCCCTGCCGGAGTTGTGCAACAGCCACGAGCGTTTCATAAGAGAGTGAATAAGCAATAATTTATCAGTAAAGGGTATGTATAGTCTACTAACTACGAGCCTACGCTTAACTCATTTATAATACCCCCAAACTTCTCGAGAACTAACGCGGTCTCGCTGTACGACTTGATTTACTACAAACTCGTTCAGTAAAATACGGTCGCCCAAACGCTCATCGGACACAGTGTTGACCGGCAAAAATGTCAATTCCTTCGCTGGATGATAGCTATACGTGAAGGCAACTGGTAAGGCGTACCGCCCCTTATAGGCTGATTTGGTAGTAGACAACTTGCTTAAGGCCTCTTCAACTGCCTCCTTAAAACCAAAACCCACGTTTTCGGGGCTTAATAACCCGATATTAATCACTTGCCCTGCATCCGTTATCTCAAAACCAACATATATGCGCGAATATACTTGGGCCTTCCAGGCCTGCACAGGATACGTCAGGTCTGACTCAAGGACTTCGTTAAAGGCAGGGTCGGTGGACAGAGAGGTTGAGTTAAGTTGGGCGATGACCCGTAGCGAATCATAGTGGCTAACCAGCTTGATGACTTCATCGACAGTAAGCGACGTCTTGGACAGGTTGGTCTTGAGCTTAGCCCGGTGATCGCCCAGAGCGCTTAACACCGAGTGGCGCGTTAGGGTAATTGGCTGCGGAATAGCACTTCCTTTTTGAATATAATACTGTTGATCGACTTGATAATAACCTGCGAAGGGATGGTCTTTATCATAACCATTGCGGATGGGTGTTTTGATTAAACGGGCTTTTGCACTTTTTAACACCTTATTTTGTCCGCTGTTGAGCGCTGTTGTATATAATTTGTACTTCAAGCCAAGGACATTCGTCATCTGACGCGTATACTCAACCCCATTGACCATAAACCAATCTGGCGTAACACTTCTAATCGGTAAATCACCCCCTAGCTGGCACAGCACTTCCTGGCTGAATAGATTGTAGGCGAGTAGACATGTAAGTTCTTGGCCAGAGTTGTCTAACCGAATTCGCCCTTCTTGCCATAAGGGGAAACTACTAAATTCACTGCCTAAAAAGGTGAACTGTTTGTTAAGAGAAGAACTTTCCGATACATAATTAATGGCCTGACAACTAGTTATTACTTGACCATATGCATCTTTAGTGACCGTACATTGTCCCAAGGCAATTCCTGCACGGCTAGCTAGCACGATACTAAAAATGAACAGTAGTTTCATCATTTTAGGCGTAAGAATAACTTTATTGAAGTAGCCAGCTTGTGGCTTCTGCCATCACCTTATCAGCAGCCACTACCTCATCGACTGGGACGGAAGAGCCGTAAGCTTGTTTGGATCGGTTAGCCATCGTAGACTGACTTAGATTTAAGAGGGCACCGTCACTTAACTTGTTCGTTACATTAGCGGTTGATAGTCCGCAGGTAGCTTTGCCAAAACTACGAGTATTTGGCCGGCCTTTGAAAGCGATAGCTACAGCCTCGCCTGAACTAGCCGTAGCTTGATCGGTCAGTACTGCTACTTTTGAACCTGCTTTTCGAACCGTATAAACCGACCCTACTTTAGTTATTTCAGCGTTACTAAGGGAAGAACTACCGCCTTGGTATGACCAAGGCGAAGCATTCCCATCGGGATCAATAAAATAACCACATACGCCCTCGCCTAACAGGGGCCCTACACCCGCAACCATAGGCCACATGTTACCCCCTAAATTACCTCTCAGATCCACAATCCAGCCTATAATTGAATCACCATCAGCGGCTTTTATGGCATCTTGGATTGCTTGGGCGAACTTGGTGGCATCGCTCCCCCCTCCGTTAAAGGTGGTTACTTTAACATAGCCGATCCCCTTATATATTGTTCCGGTTAGGGGAGTAATATCTGTACAAGATACGGTCCTGTTTCCATAAATAGTCGTCCCCGTAGTGGCATAGTACATGCTGTGATTGTCACCCAGTAACGTTAAGCCAAGCTGAATAGCTGGATAGGTATCCGCTATGGTCTGTGCTCCTCGAGCCTGGGCATCTACTTTTGCTTTAAACACCGTCCAGTCAATCGTTTTTCGATTGATTGAATTGGACTTCATTAAACCAACCACTTCATCCAAATAGGTCTGAGCCGCAACTGAGGTTACGGCCGGTTCTTTCTCTCTATTGCAACGAATTAAAGTTATCCAGCTGAGTAGGCAAAGGGACAGGAGCTTGAGCGGTACTGGCGATTTAAACTTAGTCATGGATGAGCAAGTGGATTAGAAGCCATAAATAGTACTTAACTCAATTGTAACTATAATCAGTTAAAATATAGCTATAAATAACAAATGCTTGTTGTACAAGTGGCAATTTGTTAGCCAAAGTACAAACCCCTGGTTAAATACCGTTTCACGAAACGCCCAAATTAGTGATACAACAATCCATCATCGTCTCAAGAGGGAGCGGTTCATGAGATTGTGTAACTCGTGGCAACAACTATTCTTTTGGGAAAATTTGGCAGCCAAGGCCATGACCACCACCCTAGAAAACTACTCCCTTTTGGGGCAAACAACTTTCCGTTCGCCAACAGTAAACGACAAATCTGTCACTAGACCCGAAGAGTTTCGATTGAAGAAAATGCCCAGGTGCTCACGACCATCATCCAATAAAAAATAGTCCTTCTTTTGGGCATATAACTCCTGTTTGCGAGTGGTGGTGGCTTTTAAGCGATTCCCTTCCAGGCTTACTGTAATCCATTCCCCGGGCCGTAATTGATACGCTCCTACATACTCCTTCAGCAGCCCTGGCCTAAGCTGAATCCGAGTGCGGGCGGGTTGTTGGTAAGCCTGGTGATAAAGAATCGCCAGGATCTTTCGGGTGATGATATGCAAATCCACCTCCTCGATGTTGTTGAGCATAATAATACAGATATCATCGGCGGGAACACGAGCCAGCTCGGACTTGAAGCCCCAGATATCCCCACTGTGCCAAACCACTTTCGCCTTGGCCACCGAATCGATGATCCAACCATAACCATAGTTGCTCTTCACGGCAGTGTACGCTCGGTTAAGTAACGATAAGCTCACTAGTTTACCCATCTGTAAGCCCTGATGCCATTTATAGAGATCACCGATGGTGGAATAGATGGCTCCGGCGGCTCGGGGACCACTATAATCAATCAGGGTGGCCGCACGAACCGTATCGTTTTCGGGGAACTCCCAATAGCCTGTTGCTTTATCCGCACTGGCTAGACCCATAAAATCAAACCCACTGTGGTCCAATTGAAGCGGAGAAAACAGGTAGGTTCGGACGGCATCATAGTAACTCATACCCGATACGTGCTCACTAATGTAACCCAGCAAGATGTAGCCCGCATTACTATACTTCCAGTCCGTGCCAGGACTAAAATCCAACGCTCGGTCTTTCAGAGCTGCCAAAAATTGAGCTTCCTCGGACCCCTGATACGTTTTCGTCTTGTTGATCGAATCGTTATCCGAAAGGCCGGATGTATGCGCTAATAGTTGGGCAACGGTGAGGCTATCCCCTTTGGGAAAACCGGGATAAAACCGACTTATTTTATCGCTTAAAGATAGCCGGTTTAATTCGACCAACTTTAGGATGAGTGTAGCGGTAAATGACTTGGTGAGGGAAGCAATCTGGTAAATCGTATGTTTATCATTGAGCGTTCTGTTTTTGATATCCTTATAGCCATAGCCCTTATTGAGTAAGACCTTACCCTGAGCGGCTACCAGGATGCTGCCGTTAAATTTTCCTAACGCAGCGTAGGTGTCGACTAGCTGTTTAATTTCTTGCTTGACAGGCTGAGCGTAGGCGTAAAAAGCCCCACTCATTACCAGTAGAAAAAATACACGCTTGCTGATCATGGCGATTATGGATTGTCGGAAGTTTTCTCGGATAGGCAACCCGCCTGGCCACCAGTTGAACTGCTCGGCTAAATACATGCTGCGTTGTCTTGTCTCGGCCTAGCTAGTGATCGATACGGATTCGAGCCGTTGAATCGGTCAGTCGAGCATTCAATCACCCGGCTCTTTTGTGCTCTATGCTCCACTAGGATTGCTCTGGCAAATCTCGACACATAGGAATCAACCCCCCTAAAAAGGGTATGCCATTTTCCCGTCAATTTTATGACAAGGCTGATTTACAGCATGATAGGCAGCTTATCGAGAAACGATGGTTGGTTAGGCAGTTGGAGAGCGATGCGAAAGACGAAGAATAGATTAACGCCCAGAGAAACTACATACACGGGGATAAATAAGGGAAAGGGCATACCGACCAGTATCGACAAGCCAGCCAATAGCAACGGAATGACTAGCATCATCAGCAGGGTACTGAGTGTCCAAATAATCTGGAAACTAAGAATCTGTCGTCCTCGCTGCTTGACTAGTTGGTCGTGTCGGTGGCGCCAGAGCAGGATGGCTGGTAGGATGATATTGGCCAAGGGCAGAATGATACCGGCCAAGGCACTCCAGTTCAGCCTGAGCAGGTAGTCTACGGAGGCCGGGTTGGGGGTTGTAGTGGGCGGTGATTGGGGAGCTATCAAGTCTTCAGGGGTTAGCTGCAACGCCCTTGCCAAGGTGCGAAGGGTGTAGGCGCTGCCCACCGATTCGCCTTTTTCCAGTCGCTGGATTGTCCTTATGGATAGCCCAGCTAAGTCGGCAAGCTCTTCCTGGGAGAGGTTACGCTCTCTTCGATACGTTTTGAGCCGACTTCCTATCTCCTCGACCCGCGTGGTGTCATTAGTTTCCATTGGCCGCTCGGATTAATGGCTAAAGCTATTCATAAATGCACTTATCTTGGCATAAACGTACAGGGATAGGCTGGACTTTACAGGGCACTAGTACGTCGACTTAATGGATCGTTTCGTGAAACGCCCCAATTCTGAAGCAGATATATGATTGCTTCTTCGTCTTAAGAAGGAGCATTTTCGTGAGAATATCGCCCAGGTAGCGAAGTGGGGCTTCCTACAAAAACGGGCTTAATTTGTTTTTAGCGGAAACAGCTTCTCGTCTACCTCGGTGCCCTGACCGGCTACTCGGCACCAGCCACTAGACGTCTTGTGATACACTTCCAAACGTCTCACCTTCAAATTCACATCATGGCCATCGACCACCAGTTGGACATTGGCTAAAAAATTGACCACAGCCATCTTGCCCTCGTAAATTCGGATAAATTCATGGCCCGGTATGGGCCGCACGGATTTAAAAACGGCCTTTTCCTTCGCTTGTGCCCCTTGCCATTGTTGATGGGAAAAGGAAATGTCGCCTTTCGGGCCAACCGCGATGAAGTCATTACAGTCAATAGGTACATCTGGTTTTCGGTGACGCATGAGTTCCCTAATTTCTTGTCTTTCTGTAGGATAGCTGGTCGTATCGATCTGAGCAAAGGCCTTGTCGCTGCCTAGAATTCCTAAAAACAGGATGAGTGTTCGTTTCATAGAAGAGTCTATTTTCTCAAAGTTAAAAGCGACTTTGGAAAACGCGACGCCAACGAACGCTTTTGGGACAAATTTTGGTGTTACGCCCTAACCAGTTATCACGACAAAAGCCCTATTTATGGGCAGGACTATCCATCTCGTTACAAATAGGCGGGTTTTAGGAAACGATTCGTTTTTACTACCTGTCAACTCCCGTTTGTTGCATAGGAGTCAAATGCCTACTGGGGTTCGTGAATATAGTCTTCGGATACAAATTGCCACAAAAGTAGAACACAATCCTAACGTGGTTTTAGGAAGTAGTCCAGAATTTACCTAAAGTCTACTCGTGCGCTCCACTGCTTTTCGTGTGTTCATTTGTTTACTACTCCTCACGCTACCCTTCGCCTGTATAGACCCTGAGGATGGGAAGCTATATGGCACAAAAACTAGTCTCCTGGTGGATGGCACCGTTACCAATCTGGCTGAACCCCAACTTATTAAACTGAGTCAGGCCCGGCCCGATCGACTGACCAATCAATATAGTACCACCCCCTGACGAATGCTATGGTGGAGGTCATTGTCGATTCGGCTCAGGTCATTGCCTGTCATGAGACTGTAAATGGCAGCTATCAACTACCCTCTGATTTTAGAGGAAAAGTGGGCCATGCCTATCAACTCCGGTTTACCCTTTCCGACGGGACCCGGTATCTATCTACCCAGCAGGTCATGGCAGACGTCCCACCCATAACCAAAATAAACGCCCGATTTAATCCCACCAGTTTATCGGCTCAACAATTGAAAGGCTATACCGCGGCTCATGACCTTTTTATCGACAGTCAGGATCCGGCCGATCAACACAATTATTATCGTTGGGAGTGGAAACTCTGGGAACGGCAGTACTGGTGCCATAGCTGTCGGCAGGGTGTTTATTCGATTTACAAGGTTTTGCCCAATGTTTACCGAGCACGAGATTACTTTGTGACGGGAACCCAACTTTATGAAGACTGTTTTATTCCTCCTGTGGGTAAGGCTGGTGAGGAAGCGCCTGAGGTGCCTAAAGAAGACTGGATTTATGATTATGGCTGTCGAACGCCCTGTTGGCAGATTATCTACGGCAATGATATTGTGCTATTTGATGACCAATTCACCAATGGTCGGCCCCTTCTCCAGCAGCGAGTGGCTCAAATTCCTTTTTATGATCCCGGGCCAGGTTTAGTCGATGTACGACAGTTCTCGCTAACGGCGGATGCCTACCGGTATTATAGGCTTTTCCAGGAGCAGACGCAGCATACGGGTGGATTGGCTGATCATCCGCCCACAGCTTTAGGGGGTAATGTATATCAGATCGACCAGCCTCAGGTCAGGGCGGTGGGTTACTTCTCAGCGTCGGCGGTTTCGCTGGTTCACTACTGGTTAGATCGAAAAGACACGAAGGGGCTCTCATACGGGGCGAGTACGCCTGTTAGCCCGCCTCAACCAGGTGATACGTTAGGGCCCAAAGGCACCTATGGCACGAGCAGTGATGGACTCTTTTATGCGCTCAATGCGCGTCAACCGATGGCCGAACCGTCACCGCCTTACCTAGGTGATCGGCAAAAAGCGAAGGTTCGCTTATGGCCTAATACGGACCGTCCTCCTTTGGCTCCCTGTCGGCAAAGTGATTCTCAAACTCCTTTTAAACCCCAAGGCTGGCAGGAATAAGTACTGCTTTAGTGGGCGTCCCATTATAACACTAGAATAGCTTGTCCATAAGCTGGTCAAGTTAGGAAAGTATACCGTCTTATTAAATGCTAAGTTTGAGAATCATCCACGAATATTGTTCCGTCTCAGGTGGCAGCCTTTTGTGAGAACATTGACATCATAGATCCAGTTACTTAGTTCAGGTATCCTGTTACGATGCAACCCGCTCAAAAAAATAAACCGACTCAACTCTATGAGCGATATCGCCAGTTGATAAAAACTCATTTAACCGATCTGGTGAAGGGGAATGCTGAATCCATGTTAAACATCGAAGATTTCGCTGATCAACTGTGCATTCATCCGACTCATTTAAGCAATACAATGAAAGCCGTAACAGGTACTTCGGCTTGTGGCGTGCTTCAGCTGGAAATTGGGCATCTCGCCAAAGAACTTTTGATGGACCCAACCCGAACCGTGCAGGAGGTAGCCCTGCTCTTGGACTTTGAGCCATCCCAGTTCACCAAATGGTTCAAACGAATCTACGGTATGACACCCAAGACTTTTCGACAGGGTCAACTACTGAAATCATGACCATTTTCTAGGGCCTGGCCAATCTACCTTTGAGGAACCATCAAACGGGTTGAATCATGATTGTAGAGGGGGCAAATGTACTCATTACGGGAGGTAGTGAAGGAATCGGCTATGGGTTGGCCGCTCGATTTCTGAAGGCCGGGAGCCGGGTGCTGGTCACGGGACGTGATGCCATCAAACTAACAAAAGCCGCCAGGGAGTTACCCGGCTTAGAAACTTATGTCAGCGACATGGGGAAGAGTCAAGACCGGGAAGCGCTGGCCCAGTATGTAGCGGGCCAGATGACTCCCCTGCACTGGGTGATCAATAATGCCGGCATCCAACGGCGTATCGCTCTGGCTCAGGATACAGCCCTCTGGTCGGAACGACAGCCGGAAATTGATATTTTACTATCGGGGCCTGTCCATCTGAATCACCTATTGATCCCTGTTCTTCTTCACCATGATGGCCCAAGCCGGATCGTGAATGTTACGTCCGGGGGAGCTTACATCCCCCAGGTGTTTGCACCGATGTATAGTGCCTGCAAAGCGGCTCTGCATAGTTATACCATGACGCTACGGTACGCTTTAGCTAACACCTCCTGTGGTGTGGTGGAACTGATTCCTCCCGCCGTGATGACCAACCTGGCTGGGAATGGCCAACCGCATGGCGCTGATCGGGATGCTTTTTGTGACCATGTATTCCAGTCACTCCTTATTGACAGTCTTGAAACGGTAGGCTATGGCCCAACTGAGCAGCTTGAGCCGCAATTATCCGGTCAATCCGTCAGTAAACTCTTTGAAACAAGTGCTTCCCGTTTTCCAGTAGAACGATATTCTCAGGGCTGAATTTTGTAGGTAGATGAATATGCATTGGCGAATAAATAAATTATCATCTCATTAATCGCCCGTTTTCTGAAGCAGATACATGAATATTCTAATCGTCTCAAGGGAGAGTATGACATGAAACTCTGCTTAAACTGGTTAATTAGCCGAGTTATACCCCCAAATTTGACTTTACGCCAATTGGCATATATATTCGTGTCAAATAGCACTTAGTATGGAGTTAGTTGTTGAAACAGGTAGAGACGATAGCGGCTTTGGGTTAGTCGAGCAGGCCCGCGCTGGTCTTAGTCGTCAGAAGGCAGACGAAGTCGCTCAGTTGATTGGACTAACCGACAAAGAGATGGCCCGTATCCTTAATCTCTCGGAGCGGACCCTGCACCGACTACGCCCCGAGGTACGGCTTGACAGCAATGCCTCTGAGCGACTCCTGTTGCTGGAAGCCCTGATTCGTCATGGCCTAGATGTGTTCGATAAGCGAGCCGATGTGTTGAACCGCTGGTTACGAGTGCCTCTGGCCGAACTTCACCGGCAAACCCCACTGGCTTTATTAGACACGCTGGTTGGCTTTGGGATGGTCCATACCGTGCTGGGCCGGATTGAACACGGCATCTACGCTTAACCTCAGCGATGAGCTATACCGTTTATCGCTTGATTAAAGAGCGATTTCTAAGCACGCCCTTGTCAGCAGAAGGCGCCCGTTTGCATAGTGGCCGCTGGCATCCCGCTGGTCGGGGCATCCTCTACACCTCCGCCAGTCCCGAGTTAGCCTTGCTCGAACAACTCGTTCACTTGCCAACGCTGGCTTATGAGGACCTGCCCCGGCTGATGCTACTAACGCTATCTGTTCCAGATAGTCGGCGAGTGCTCAGCCTGGAAGAGCTACCGGTTAATTGGCGCGATGAAGCTAGCTTTACGGACAATCACCGTTTCATGGCTAACTGGCTAGCCAACCCTGATGTGCTGATTATGGGGGTACCCTCAGCCGTAGTCGCCGAATCCTACAACTACCTCCTACATCCCGCTCATGGGTTGTTTACTGAAATTGATGGTGTCAGCGCCAAGCCTTTCCCAATTGATCCTCGGCTCTGGCACAGCTCATAACGCCGTAGGATTATTGAAGCGGCCTATTTATGAACATTTCTTCGTCTCAGCTGGGAGCGTTTTAAGAAATTAAACAATTTATGGCTTCAACAGGCGTCACTTGACGCATGGGAATAGCTCAGGTGAAGTCATGACTAGCACCCTTCCATGATCAATAGCCAGATAGCTTGTCTCTGAAAAACTGCGCGGCTAAACGAATAACATCCGCGTGGACCTGGTGACGATTTACAGGGACCTCATCGGTAAAATAAATCGGGTCCGATTTTTTGACTTCATCAATCGCTTCGTTCAGCATAACATAGTGCCCGGTTTTGCCCCCAAATTCATAGTATTCAGACCTGGATATGAGCGTATGGTAGTGACGGGCGTTCGCTTTTACCGGTGCCATACGATCGTTTTGAGCGCCTACAATGTACACAGGCTCATGAATGGCTTTCACCTGGTCTTTCCGTAGAAAACCCTGACCAAGTGCCGGTGATATAGCCAGAAATGCGCTTAGGCGATGGTCCTCCAGCGAAGGGAGCTTCTGGATAGCCGCTTTGAGTGAGGGGTCGTTCAGGTATTGAGCTACGCCCGGAAGTTCAGGAATATCGATTTCCCGACGACCCCTCGTTTTGTAATAAGTAAGCAGGGCATCATAGTCCAACACCGCCCCCGCCAGAGCAATGACCGTATAGCCGCCAAAGGAGAAACCAGCTCCTCCAATGCGTTGGGAGTCAATCACCCGGCTAAAAGCGGGATTCTTTAGCAGAGCGGTCAAGGCAAATCTAATGTCTAGCGGGCGCTCCCAGGGTTTAAGAAATTCCAGGGGCACTTTATTAGCATACGTATTGCCCCAATGGTCAACAGCGGCCACTATAAATCCGTTTTGAACCAACCCCTGAGCCAGCCACTCCATCGTTAACCGGCCTCCTCCGGTACCGTGTGAAAGCATAATCAGCGGCATTTTGTGCGTGGGCAACTGCCCGTTCCGCACCGTATACTGACGAATGAAGGGCGAGAATACTTTATCACTCGCTTTCAACGAATCATTGGTTGGATACCATACTTCCGTCACGACCGGACGCTGACGGCTTGGGTCCATGAACGAAAAGGTTTGTTGACCGATCTGCCTATTCGGTGAGTGCTGGGCACGAGTCATTTGGGGTACCAGCAGGCAATAAAAAACAAGGAGCCGTAAGTTGTGCATGGTTGTCTTGACTTGGGGCTACAAAGCAAGCAGAAGCATAGGGAAAAAAGATTGACAAAAGTCAATACACTACTTTTTTGACTTTAAGCGGCTCAGAGTTTCCTGGGAAATACCCAAATAATCAGCGATGATTTTAGCGGGCAATCGATGAATAATCTCCGGATTGGTCTGTTGGAGGGTATCATAGCGAGCTCTGGCATCTAGAGAAATAAAGCTTTCAATGCGTTGAATGGACTCAATGTAATCGAGTTCGATGCCAATTCGATCCATGGTCTCCCAGCCCGGGATACGCTCATAAAGAGTCTGTCGATCCTCATAACTGATCATAAGCAGTTGGGATGGTTCTGGGCTTTGCAGGGAAGCGATCGAAGGCTTCCGAAGAATAAAGCTGGGGAAAGCGGTGCCAAAACGGCCTTCCAAGATTAAAAAGCGGGTTGATTCGTTTCCCTGGTCATCGGTTAAAAAAACGCGCAGACACCCCTGGACGACGAAGTAAACATAACGGGCCACACTCCCTTTGGTGACGAGGATTTCGTTACGCTTGGTGCATTTGGTTTTGAAGCAGCGACTAACAATTGAAGCCTGCTCATCGGAAAGGGTAATTTTACCGGCCAAATAAGTTTGTAGGGCAGGATGCATAGTAAGCTGGTTGATAACAAGCTAGCCTTAAAGCTCCACAATTTTAGTCAGCAATTTTCGCTCAGGAAGCTATTAAGTGGCAACATGCAATGTACTATTATAGTCAACGAGACTAGCCCCAATTTAACACATGTAGTTTTAGTTGTTCATGGTTTTGTTAACCGCCCGAACTTTAGACTCACTATCGTCGCTTAAGGGAGCCTTTTGGGAGAAAAGCGCTACGCCAAAAGTTTAAAAGTGCGAACTTAAAATCTCACCGCTTTCTGGCTCCAAGGACGCACACCCCTTGGTTATACCAGGCCCTGTTCGCGGGCCAGCCGTTGATACTTCACAATGACTGCCTCTTGCCCAGCCTGAAGTTCTTCCCGCAAGCCAGCCTCGACAACGCTAGAGCCATGCTTGCTTCCCCAAAGCGTGAGCGCCATAAGAATGGGGATGGTATCAATCCCTTTTTCGGTCAGCCGGTAGGTGAACTTGGATTTCTTATCAGCGGCCACCGCTTTGCTTAAGATCCCCTGCGACTCCAGCACCGCCAGCCGGTCGGCCAGAATGTTAGTCGCTATTTTCTCCTCCGACTGCAGAAACTGCCCATAAGTAGACTTGCCTCCGAACACCATGTCCCGCAGAATGAGCAGGCTCCATTTGTCCCCCAGCACATCGAGTGATGTGCTGATAGGGCAAGTCGAACGCTGTTTTAGCTCCTTCATAAAAAATCAATTTATATTAACTTGCTTTTTGCAAGTATATCCTCTTACCTTTGCACTTGCAATTCACAAGCAAATGTACACCGTTTTTTATTGATTCGTACCATGATTCTTGTCACGGGAGCCACCGGTGGGTTAGGCCACCAAACCATCGATTATTTGCTCACTTCTACTCCGGCCGCCCAAATTGCTGCCCTGGTTCGTGATATCAACAAAGCCACTGAACTTTTGGAGCGGGGCATAGACGTGCGGCAAGCCGACTACTTCGACTACCCCGCCCTGGTAGAAGCCTTTCAGGGCGTCAAGAAGCTACTGCTGGTTTCGGCTATAGCCTTTACCGACCGGTTCCACCAGCACCAGAACGTCATCGATGCGGCTAAGCAAGCTGGGGTGAATCACCTGTTTTACACCAGCATCCAGCGCAGCAGTGATTTTGTCATGCCCCAGGTGACCGAAAGCGACCTGGCCACGGAAGCTTATCTCAAAGCGTCTGGCCTTACCTACACCATTCTCAAAAACGGCTACTACTTTGAAGGTCTGGGATACCTGATTGGCAGCGAGGTGCCGCAGACCGAGATCCGTTTCCCGGCTGGAGATGGAAAGATCGCGTTCGTCAAGCGGAGCGACCTGGCCGCTGCCATGGCCACCCTGCTGACAGGCGAAGGGCATGAGGACCAGGAATATACTCTGTCGGGGAGTGAAGCCTATTCGTTTGCTGATATCGCTCGGGAATTCTCCGCGTTAGCGGGCCGGCCCATCGTTTACAAAAACATCGAGGAGGCTCCCTACATCGCCCAGAAAGTGGCCGCTGGCTTTCCCGAAGTAGTCGCCACCTTCTTAGCTCAGTGGGGTGCAGCCGCCCAACACGGCATGCTGGCTGAGACGAGTGATACCCTCGAGCGAGTGCTGGGCCGCAAGCCAACCTCGCTGGGAGAGTACTTGAAAGCGACTTATTTCTGGGTTAGCTAACCGCTTTCAGTGGTTTCCACAATTTATGCGTCCATTCATCTATGAATGGACGCATAAATTTTCCATTGTCTCACTTTGGAGGGTTAAATGAGATGATGAAACTTGAAGTTAAAATTGTCTGGTAGCACTGAACTACCGAGAAAATTGGGCAGCAGGCAACCCCACACCGGTAGGCATCGGTTTGACTGGACTACGACTTGCGCATTGGAACCTGGTTCATTTTAGGAGAAGATACTCTCCAGAATGGATAGAGACAAAACTCACACCTAAGCATTTACGAGAGCATCGCTAACCGGTCCAGCATGTTAAGTCTGCCATTTCAATCCTGCGAATTGGCTCGTTCAAAGATTCACGATAATCTCGGGACGTTGGGCATATTCGTTCATCAGTACGTTCGGCGTGACGTGGGCGAACTGCTTGAAATCTTTAGCCAGGTGGTTATAATCGGTATAGCCAAATTCAACGGCTACCGTCAACCAATCCTGGTCAGGATGCCTTTCTTTATAGGTTATTGTCTGAAAGAACCGACTGATTCGACTGTAGAGTTTGGGACCTATGCCCATACGTTCACTAAATTTCCGCTCAAATTGACGGGGACTTAAATTGGCTTGACCGGCCAGCCAATCCAGGCCGGGCCAATCCAGGCCGGGCCAACCCAAGGAAAAAGGTACTGGGTTATCCAGTAAGAGCTTCCCAATTCGGTCAATGGGATGGGCCTCCCGCCTGACTTTTTTTAATTTACTGACCATGTACTGCTCAACCCGCTCAATCATTTCTGTATAGTCGTTCGCATTCGCCAGTTGATCATTGACGGTCTGTAGTTCCGAAGATAGTACCGACTCGCCATCACAAAACACGCCGGTCAGTTCCGTACTGGGTATGCCTAGTAAATGATACAGGGCTCCGGGTTGAAAAACGACCTGCACCATCAGGAAGTCAGTCTTCGCAATGCATTGGAAATCAAGCCGGGATACTTGCTGACCAAATAGGGCATTCGCAGCGATCGGAACCGTTTTTCCCGTTACCGGATCATGGGATGTAATAAGGCCCCGGACGAAAAATACCAGGGCTTGCTCCAGCCGGGCTGGATAAGGCGTTTTCGGAAAATCAACGGGATGATAAACCAGATTGACCAGTAGGTAATTCTTTATGTAGGGCTGAAGGGCTGGACAAGGCCGTATTGCGCGGAAGATCATAGCGTCTGAAGGATAGCCACCAGTTTTTCGGGCATCGAGAAAAACGGTGAATGACTGCTGGCCAAGGTATACATTTTCTGGATCGGTACGTTTTTCGCGATACTCCGTTTATCCAGGTCTTTGGCCTGGGTGCAAAGGATATAGACTTTTGGAATAGCTCCATACCGGGCATCCGTTACCTGTACTGGTGTACCCAGGCAAGCCAACGGCTGGGGACTTACATGCGCTTTCGCATAGGCGACGTCGTCGGCCCTACAATCGTGGTAGAATAATTGGCCGACCCGATCCGGATCGACTACCGCCGTCTTCTTGTCATCCGCCAACAGCAGACACTGACTGAGCGACGGGCCTGGCGCTGGTTTACCCGCGGCTTTATTCAGGGCCTCCGCTTTGGCGGCCAGTGCCAATACAGACTCGCCATTTTTAGGCATAAAGGCATCCAGGAATACCAGTTTGGCCACCTTCTCTTTGCCTAGTACCTCCGCAGCCTGCGCAATAACAACGCCTGCCATCGAATGCCCGACCAGAATAACCGGACCTGTCTGGGCATTGGCGGTCTGAACTATCTGTTTTGTATACTCATCCAGGGTAACCGTAGCGGGGGAGGTTTTGTCCTCGCCATGCCCAGGCAAATCAATTGCCACGACCCGATTGCCAGTCGCTTCCAGCCGGGGTATTACCTTTTTCCAGCACCAGGCCCCATGCCAGCCGCCATGTACCAGCACATAGGTTTTCGATTGAGCGTACGAAATGGTTTGAACGAGCGCTGCCAGTAGCAGCCAAAGAAGTCTGATTTTCATACGGGTAGCGGTTTATTGTGCGCCACAAACCTATCTGCCTTCCATCAATTACAACAAGTAAAAAATCGACATCTATTTCCGGGTAATACAAGCATGACAAGTCGTATATGCCTTGATTAGCGACTTATAAAACGTCAATTTACAAAAGCAGACACAGGTGACCTGCTTTATTTGTCAGGAAAAGCCCTTCCTGAGATTAGGCCAACGTCCCGTTGCCTGGTAACAGGCTAATTAATTGTTGTACTTTACTGGCCAGACGACGAAACCGCATTTTGTGTAACCCCATTATCACCCCGCCCCGCCAATGGAAGTAGACCATATTTTTATGTTTACGCATCAGGCTGAACAAGTCGCCAGCGCCTTCCAACGCTTTGGTTTAAGCGAAGGCACCGCCAATGTCCATCCTGGACAAGGAACTGCTTGCCGGCGATTCTTTTTTCAGAATGCGTACCTGGAATTAGTCTGGGTGGTGAATACCGATGAAATTAAAAATCCAGTGATAGAACGGACCAAACTATGGGAGCGATCCCAACATAAGCTCACCGAGTATTGTCCCGTTGGCCTTTGTTTGCGAACCAAACAGCAAGTTGCCCAATCGGTTAGCTTACTTTTTGAGGATGGCTGGCGCTATTATTCCCGTTATTTGCCCGAAGGCCAATTTGCCAACATAGCCTCAAATGAGGATTTTCCCGCTGAGCCTATGCTCTTTGAGATGCCCTATTTTGGCTTGGCTCCCAGCGATTACCCGGTCGAAAAGCAGCAACCCTTAATTCATGCCAGGGGCTTCCAACAGCTGACGAAAGTAACCTTAACCCTGCCCGGCCCAGTCAAAAACTTCTCCCCAGCGATCAATAAGGTCCTTCAGGAAAGTATTCTCCATCGTTCCGTAGGGGAAACTTATTTACTAGCTCTGGAATTTGACGGGGGCAAGCAAGGTGAAACGAAGGACTTTAACCCGTTGATTCCATTACGGATTACCTGGTAGCCAGAGTACCTAAGCGCTCAACTACACTAGGGCTCATTATGCTGAAGTACTCCTATGTTGGGGATAGTTTCAACTACCCACCCAGGTCAGGCTCTTTTATAATGAACCGGTAGATAAAGAAGGATAGGTGGCGGGTATTCTTGTTGGTAGCTTACAAAACTGTTCCCATTTAACGCCAACCCTCATGAAACTATATTCGGTTCTCCCCAGAGTCCTGGTTCTTAGCTTACTCCTTCAGTCAACTGGCCTGCTGGCCCAAAACGCGACGGATTCAGTGGCCATTCGGGCCATCCTTCAGCAGGAAGATCAGGCCTGGAATAAGGGCGATGCCCCGGCCTACTCCCAGTCATTTTCCGCTGAGGGCACCTTTACCAATATTGGGGGTATGTTCTTCAGAGGCCACAAAGCCTTTTTGGATCAGCACGATGTGATTTTCAAAAGCTTTTTTAAGCATACGGTGTTAAAACAAAAAATTGTCTCGCTCAACTTTGTCCGCTCCGATGTGGCCCTTTTAGAGACCTTATGCCAGGTTTCGGGCTTTGCCAAAGAAGGTCTTCCGGCTCGACTTCAGCTAGACGCCAAGGGGCAACTCCATACCCGTTTATTACAGGTATTGAGCAAAGAAGCGGGCGGTTGGAAAATTGTCTCGTATCACAATGTCGATATAAAACCGGGCATACCTATTCCCGAGTAAACGGTCTAACCTTAAATGGCAATATGGTTACGGCACAAGTTGTTTTATCACAAACAACGACTACTCCTGTCGGTCAGACGGGGTCCCGACCCGTTTCTCAGGTTGAACCAAACAGGACCATCGACATCGTGCGGGGAGTAGCTCTACTGGGGATACTGCTGATGAATATCTCCATTTTTGGTCGTGCCTTTGCCCTCGAAAATGAGCGTTTAGTGAGAATTTTGACTTATTGATGTTAACTCTTTTGTAGTCTCACTACGCTACTGTCCCAAGCGGTATAAATATTGACCCAAATGCGTTAGCTCGTTTAAGCAGTAGCTGCTTATTTTAGCGAACCTTTTTAGCATGAGCAATGCTAAAGAGGCTTCCTCGCTTTACAGTCATGAAGTCACTGCCATTAGTTGCGTTTTTGTATCTAGTTGGTATAACAGCCTGGGGGCAGACAGTCTTTCGCTTAGACAGTTTGCCCCAACAAGGTATTTTATTAGACAAAGCCTGGAAATGGCACTTGGGTGATAACCCGGAGTGGGCTAAATCGAATTTTGATGATTCCCGCTGGGATACCATCAATCCTACCCAAGACGTAAACCGGCTTAAGCAACTACCAATGCAAGGGATAGGCTGGCTTCGAATCCGAATGCACATAGCCCCTGAATTGTACAGGAAGATGGTCGGTATACGCATTCAACAGGCCGGGGCAGCCGAATTCTTTTTAAACGAAAAACTTGTGATTCGGAATGGGAAAATAAGCCTGCGAAAAAACATCGAATTAGGTAGCACAAATCTTTATGACTATAGTCATACGATCAGTTTTGAGCCTGACTCGATACAGCTGATCGCAATCCGGTATGCGTTTTCGAGAGATCCATTGCCAATCAATCGCTATCGTTACTCCTTCTTCACTATAAAGGTGCTACCAACCGAAGAAGCCGCAAAATTCGAATCACAACTAACATTTGCAATCGGTATCGAGGCCGTTCTTTTTGGGGTATTTCTGTTTTTGGGCCTTTTACAGCTCTTGCTGTACGCGGTTTCCACCGAGCAACCTACAGCCTTTTCATTGGGCTTATTTCTAGTCACCCAGAGCATTGTTCACCTCATGAATGGGCTACTCAATACTGGTGACTTCTTCTATACCTTATTCGGCATCACTCATGTTCTTCCTGCTCACGATACCTTATACATTGTCTTTGTTGTTGCTCTAGCCGTTTCGTCATTTTGGTATCTGCTGGGTATTTATCAGTACTTTGGCCAAACGCGAAAATCGCTTTTTTGGCTAGCCGCCAGTGTGTGTTTGGCGACGATTCCCATGGCCCTCTTTCTGGCTCAACCGCTTGGGTTTCTTTCTCAATTTATTCCAGGCTTCATTATTCCCGGGCTTGAAATTTTACGAATTGGCCTCGTTGCCCTGAAGCAGAAGAAAACAGGAGCAAACTTATTCACACTCGCTCATGGGATCACACTCGCAACTTTTATCGGATGGACCCTCTCTATTTTTTTGCCGGTAGCGCTTAGTTCATTTACAACGACTGGCCAACTTCTTTTCACGATAAGTTTTTTGGGATTGGCCCTCACGATTTCGCTATTACTGGCCCAGGAGCGGGCCGTCATTAACCAATTGCTCCGAAAGCAACTTATTGATTTAGATTTCCTTTCCCAAAAAACGATTGCCCAGGAGCAGGAAAAGCAACAGCTTTTAGCCACTCAAAACGAGCTACTTGAACAGCAGGTTGAAGCCCGAACGGCTGAACTAAAAGCGTCCCAAGTTCAACTGATTCAGAAAGAAAAACTGGCCAGCCTGGGGGAACTGACAGCGGGCATCGCTCACGAAATTCAGAATCCACTAAACTTTGTCAACAATTTTTCTGAGGTGAGTGCGGAACTGGTCGATGACTTAGAAGAAGAGCTTGAAAAAGGCGACACTGAAGAAGCTAAAGCCATTGCCGGCGATCTACGTCAGAATCTCCAAAAAATCAACCACCACGGCGGTCGGGCTAGTCGTATTGTCAAAGGCATGCTTGACCATAGCCGACCCATGAGTGACGAACGTCAACCCACTGATTTAAACGTACTAGCCGATGAATACCTCCGGTTAGCTTATCAGGGACAACGCGGGAACGACAAGAGTTTTCAGTGTGAATTACTCACCCACTTTGATCCAGCCTTGGGCAAAGTGAATGTAGCGCCTGGCGAGATTGGTCGAGTCTTATTGAATCTATACACGAATGCTTTTTATGCCGTTGCCCAACGAGCCAAGCAAGCCATCGGTTCGGATTATAAATCGAGGGTGGAGGTTCGTACCCAGCGACAAAACAACCGGA